>NZ_JBFULS010000068.1:0-29601 GCF_054049775.1 Methylobacterium sp. P5_C11
CGGCGGACCCGGCCGCTCCTGCGGCGCCCGCTCCGGGCGCGGACCGCCGTGCGGAGGCTCGCCCCCAGGCGGACCGTGCTCCTCGGGGCCGCCCTGCGCCATCAGGATCCGGCCCTGCGCTGCATCCACGGGCTGCACGCAGGCCAGCCCCGGCAGCACGGTGCCGGTGAGGAGAATCAATCGCAGGATACGCATCCGGGCCTCGTCTCGGTTCGAGCCGAGCCGAACACCGGACGCCGTACTTTGTTCCGCGTAACGCGGCGCGGCGGCGATCTCAGGGCGTGAGTCGCTGGGGCACCGCGATGACGTTGGGCGCGATGATGCGCACGGCAACGTGATCCGGCTTGGCCGCTCCGGCTTTCGCGCCGTCGGGGGCGGCCGGGTCGGCCTGAGCCGATTCGTCCGTGACGAGGCCGGAGCCGCCCTTCGTGCCGACGCCCGCGCGGCCGGCGGCGTCGGCGGCGAGTTCCGCCGCCGTCCGGTCGGCCCGGCCGACCAGGGTCAGGCGCACCTTCGGCCGGGACAGGGCTTCCGCCTGCATCGGCGTCACGAAGATATCGCCCTTGTGCCGGACCAGCATGCTCTCGGCCTTCACGAGGGACTGCGCCCAGGTCTTGCCCTCCGGCTTGCAGGAGCAGTTCGGCACGAATTCCTTGCGGAACCTGAAGGCGTTGGCGAGGCTCGTATAGGCCCGGCTGCCCTTCGCCGTGGCAGCGTGCTTCAGGGCGTCGTCGCCGTACGGCATCGAATAGGCCTGCGCCTCGGTCCCGGGGCAGAGGGCCTGGCACATCTCGTCGGCGCCGCCCCGACCCTCGGGCAGGTTCCGCAACGGGAAGAAGCCGCCGTCACAAGTGCGTACGCAGACCATCTGGGGGCCGCCGCGGGCATAGGATTCTCCGGAGGCGGCATAGGTCTCGCGGGACGGGCAGGTCGAGGCCACGAGGCCCTGGAGTTCGCGCCGGCGGGCGCCGCTATCGTCGATCACCGCCCCGCCATAGGTGGCCTTGAGGGCGCGGATCCGCTGCTCCACCGCCCCGCATTGCGGCGGCCGCGTATCGAAGAACAAGAACTTCCCGCCCTCGCAGTTGAGACCGCGGAAATAGGATTCCAGCCGGCCGATCTCGTCGTTCAGGGCGCGCGTCGTGCTGGCGCCATTCTGGAGCGAGACCAGCTCGGCCCGGTAGCGCCGGCACTGCGGCGACGGGACCTGCGGCGCCGGCCGCGCCTCGGCAGGCGACGGACCGGGCTCGGTCTCCTGCGCGCCGGCGGACGTGACGACGAGGTGGGACAATCCGAGGGCCAGGGTCGCGCTCAGGATGAGGCGGCCGAGCGTACGGACGATCGGGCGGTGAGGCATCGGCAGCATCGCGTTGATCGGTTGCGCGGCGATCCGGACAATTCAGATCCGCGCGCCTCCGCGCTTCGGAACAGAAGCGGCGCCACCCTACCCCCCCTCGTCAGAGCGCGACACCCCTCCTACATCCGGCCGGCAAGCTTGAGGGGGAATTGACCGGCGATGTTGTTTCGGAGTCTCACCTATGTTGGGCTGCTCGCGCTGGGGCTGGCCGCGGCCGGGCCTGCGGCGGCCCAGGAGCCGGACCGGATCTTCGACAAGTCGACGGTCTGGCGGCCTTTGACACCCAACGACAAGCTCGTCGTCTACGGCGTCGACGACCCGGCCGTTTCGGGGGTGGCCTGCTGGTACACGCAGCCCGAGAAGGGCGGCATCAAGGGCACGCTGGGCTTGGCCGAGGATGTCTCGGACATCTCGCTGGCCTGCCGCCAGACCGGGCCGATCGTGTTCAAGGGCAAGCTGGGCCAGGGCGAGGTGGTGTTCAGCGAGCGGCGATCCCTGATCTTCAAGTCGATGCAGATCGTGCGCGGCTGCGACGCGAAGCGCAACACGCTGATCTACATGGTCTACTCGGACAAGGTCATCCAGGGCTCGCCGAAGAACTCGACGTCGGCGGTGCCGCTGGCGCCCTGGGGTACGGAGCCGGCGCAGAAGTGCGCGGACTTCATGAAGTGACCGGTCCTTAAGTGCGCTCGTACCGGCCTCGGTCCCGACCGGTTCAATCCTGGCATGTGATCCGGATCGGGCGCTCGGACGGCGCCGGAACCGGGTTACTGATCGCGCCGGTATACTCGTCGGCCGCGGCCACCCCGTAAGAGTTGGCCGCCGCGTAGCCCTGCGCCTCGCACCACGCGTTGGCGACCACCTGGCCGCAGGCGCTGCCCGGCGTGGTCAGGCAGTCGCCGACGCCGTAACCGTCGCTCGACGGGATCAGAAAGGTCTTCTCGACACGCGCCGGGGCCTTCGCGGGCGTCTCGCCATCGGTGCCAGCCAGCGCGACATGCGTCAGGCCCGCGCCGGCGAGAGCGGTGGCGAGGGCGATGGAAACGGCGGCCGAGCGTCGCATGAAATGTCCCTGAGCACAGGATCTGTGGCGTGCGGATCGTGGCCCGGACGGTCCGACGCCGCGGTTAAGGAAGGCTTACCCGCATGGCGCGAAGGCCATCTCGAATTCCTCACGCTTTTGGGTTAGCCCCATCGCGCGGTGCGCGCCGTCGCCGCGATGCAACAGGGTGACGTTGCGGGGTTTCCGGATCGGCCACGTTTCGGCCGCTCTTCCCCGCGCGGAGCCCGCAGCTCGTTGACGGCAGGGCCGGTTTTCCGGCAACGGCGCGGCGCCGGGATCGAGCCGCGGCGCCGGAACAGGGATGGGTTTCATGGCGCCGATGTTGCGGCTCTACAACACGCTGACAGGCGTCAAGGAGGCCTTCGCGCCGATCGACCCGCAGCATGTCCGCCTCTATGCCTGCGGCCCGACCGTCTACGACGCCGCCCACATCGGCAATGCCCGGCCGATCATCGTCTTCGACCTGCTGTTCCGCCTGCTGCGCCACCTCTACGGTCCGGCGCACGTCACCTACGCGCGCAACGTCACGGACGTGGACGATAAGATCAACGCCAGGGCGGCCGAGCGCGGCATCAGCATCCGCGAACTGACGGACGGGACACTGGCGCAATTCCACCGCGACGTGCGCGACCTCGGCGTGCTCATTCCCGAGGACGTCAACGCGGCCGGCGAGCGGCCTCGCTTCGTCGAGCCCCGCGCCACCGACCACATCGCCGAGATGGTCACGATGATCGAGGCCCTGGTCGGCTCCGGCCACGCCTACGTGGCGCAGGACCACGTGCTGTTCGACGTGCCGTCGATGCCGGATTACGGCGGCTTGTCGAAGCGGCCCCTCGACGAGATGGAGGCCGGTGCCCGGGTCGAGGTCGCCCCCTACAAGCGCTCGCCCCTCGACTTCGTCCTGTGGAAGCCCGCGAAGCCCGGCGAGCCGTCCTGGCCGTCGCCCGCCGGCATCGCGGCAGCCGGGCGGCCGGGCTGGCACATCGAGTGCTCGGCCATGTCGGCCAAGCATCTGGGTCGGACCTTCGACATCCATGCGGGCGGCATCGACCTGATCTTCCCCCACCACGAGAACGAGGTGGCGCAGTCGCGCTGCTGCTTCGGCACGCCCGTGATGGCCAATGTCTGGCTGCACAACGGCTTCCTCCAGGTGGAGGGGGAGAAGATGTCGAAGTCCCTCGGCAACTTCATCACGATCCGCGATGTCCTGAACGACTGGCCGGGTGAGGTCGTTCGTTTGAACATGCTCAAGACGCATTATCGACAGCCGATCGACTGGACCTTGCAGGGGTTGCAAGAATCCGACCGCGTCTTGAGGCGTTGGCAGAACGTCGCGGGCGACGAACCCGCAGACGAGGCCATGCCGGAGAAATTTCTCGACGCGCTTTGCGACGACCTGAACACGCCAGCGGCAATCGGCGAGTTGCACCGGTTGTCCAGTTCTGGCCAGTTGGGAAATCTGCAGTTTGGCTATGGCGGGTTTGGCCAGAAAGCGCACCCGGGCGCGCTGCGCAGAGCAGCAAATCTTCTCGGCTTTCTCGAGCGGACGCAAAGCGAGCGGCAGCACGCCCAGGTCACGGCCTCCGGCGTCGACGTTGCGGCGGTCGAGGCGCTGATCGCCGAGCGCCGCGCGGCCCGCGCCGCCAAGGACTGGGCCGCCTCCGACCGCGCCCGCGACGCCCTCGCCACCATGGGCGTGGCCGTGAAGGACAACAAGGACGGCACCACGACCTGGACGGTGGCCCGCTGATTGCTCCACCGGGTTCGATGGCGCGGATTGACGGGGACCCGCGTCCTCACGCCCGCTTGCGCCGGGTCGCCGGGGCCGCATCTGTGGTCCGGGCACCGCTTTCCGGGAAAGAGCAGCACGTGACCACCTTCGGGACATTCTGCGTGCGGCTCGCCGGCATCGCCTCGGCACTCCTGCTCGGGCTGTCCCTGCCGGGGCCGGCCCGGGCCATCGAAGGCGGCTCGGTCGCGGGTCGGGACGCCCTGGCTCAGGCCACGGTCGCCATCGGGACGATCACGAGGCCGGAGGAGGCGCTCCAGCTGACCCGCTGCACCGGTGTCCTGATCGGCCCCGACCTCGTGCTCACAGCGGCCCATTGCGTGAACGGTGACCCGCTCGGCGCCTTGGTGGTGTTCTTTCGCGGCAGCGAACCGTCGCGGCCGGTCTACGGAGCGCGGGTCGCCGCACGCTACAGCCCGGATCCGGGAGAGATGCTGCCGAACGCGGCCTCCGGCGTCAGCCTTGCCGACCTGTCCCTCGATCTCGCGGTGCTGCGCCTGACCGAGCCGGTGCGTGGCCGACGGCCTGTGCCCCTGGCCGCCGATCCGCGCCGGCTCCCGAAGAGCCTGCGGATCGCCGGAGCCGGACTGTCCGGCCGCATGGTCGGGCGCCTGCGCACCGCGACCCTGACGCCGGTGGCGGTCAGCAACACCGGGCTGACCATCGCCCGGACCAATGGCGCGCGGGTCTGCTTCGGTGATTCCGGCGGCCCGGTCGTCGCGCAGGACCGCGGCGGCACGTACATCTGGGGTGTCGCCAGCGCGGTGATCAGCCGGGCCGCGCCTTGCGGCAGCTACGTGGTGATCGCGCCCGCAGCCCAGGTCTTCTCCGCCGCCGGCCTCCGTTGAGCCGGAGCCCTGAACGCGAAAACCCCCGCGCGGCCGGACCGCGCGGGGGTTTTCTGGGTCGGGTCAGCGCGGCGGATCAGACCGCCATGCGCTCCTCGCCGTCCATCGGCTCGCGCAGCACGTAGCCGCGGCCCCAGACGGTTTCGATGTAGTTCTTGCCTGAGCTGGCGTTGGCGAGCTTCTTGCGCAGCTTGCAGATGAAGACGTCGATGATCTTCAGCTCGGGCTCGTCCATGCCGCCGTAGAGATGGTTGAGGAACATCTCCTTGGTGAGCGTCGTGCCCTTCCGCAGGGAGAGGAGTTCCAGCATCTGGTACTCCTTGCCGGTGAGGTGCACCCGGGCGCCGCCGACCTCGACCGTCTTCTGATCGAGGTTCACGATCAGGTCGCCGGTGGTGATCACCGACTGGGCGTGGCCCTTCGAGCGGCGCACGATGGCGTGGATGCGCGCCACCAGCTCGTCCTTGTGGAACGGCTTGGTGAGGTAGTCGTCGGCGCCGAACCCGAGGCCCTTCACCTTGTCCTCGATGCCGGCCATGCCGGACAGGATCAGGATCGGGGTCTTGACCTTCGCCACGCGCAAGGAGCGCAGCACCTCGTAGCCCGACATGTCGGGCAGGTTCAGATCGAGGAGGATGATGTCGTAATCGTACAGCTTACCGAGATCGACACCCTCTTCCCCGAGGTCGGTGGTGTAGGTGTTGAAGTTCTCGGACTTGAGCATCAACTCGATGCTCTGCGCCGTCGCGCTGTCGTCCTCGATCAAAAGTACCCGCATCGTCGGTCCCCAGCCCAGCCGGCCGCATCAGCGCGCAGACACGTCCCCACCGTTCGCCCGCCACCGGCCTGTGGACGGGCGCTCCGTCGCTCTTGACGTGGAACGCTATGGATTAATCGTTAACAAAACCTGATTCCCGCCCGCAAGCGTCTCGTGCGAAGTTCCGTGAGCTTGACGGGAGAAACTTCGTTCCCTCCGTCTCACTCTCGGCCTCGATTCCGAGCTGTCTGCGTCCGGGCCCCTCGCCCCTACGGCGTAAGTACTTCCTCCGTAACGATTTGATCCCCGCTGTTGTCCATGGGACACACCGGGACGACTTCGTCGGGCGCGGCCGAGGCCGCGGTCCGGATCGAGGCGCTACGAGCCCGTGACCCGCAGTGTTAAGGAGGCCGGTAAACGAAGCGTTGAGAGGCAGGCCGATGACACAGGATTCGGCAAGATCCGGTGCTTCCCTCGCGGCGGCGCGGGCCGCCCTGGAGCGGGTCGAAGTGCTGGAGACCTTCGGGCGGGTCGTGGCGATCCGCGGCCTGCTGGTGGAGGTGGCCGGGCCGGTCGCCGCGATGCGGCTCGGAGGCCGGGTCGATGTCGAGGGCGCCAACGGGCACGGGCTTGTGCCCTGCGAGGTCATCGGCTTTCAGGGCGACCGGGCGCTGGCCATGCCATTCGGCTCGCTCGAGGGCGTCCGGCGCGGATGCCCGGCCTACGTGCGGGACGAATCGGCTGGCGCGATCCGGCCATCCGACGCCTGGCTCGGCCGGGTGATCGACGCCCTAGGGCGACCGGTGGACGGGCTCGGACCCCTGCCGCAGGGCGGCGACGTCTATCCGCTGCGCGCGGACCCGCCACCCGCCCACGCGCGCACCCGGGTGGGCGGTCCGCTCGATCTCGGCATCCGCTGCCTCAACACCTTCCTGACGATGTGTGCCGGCCAGCGGATGGGCATCTTCGCGGGATCCGGCGTCGGCAAGTCGGTGCTCCTGTCGATGCTCGCCCGCTACACCGCCGCCGACGTGGCGGTGATCGGTCTGGTAGGCGAGCGCGGCCGCGAGGTGCAGGAATTCCTGCAGGACGACCTGGGCGCCGCAGGCCTCGCACGCTCCGTGGTGGTGGTGGCGACGTCCGACGAGCCTGCGCTGATGCGCCGGAACGCGGCCTACGTGACCCTGTCGGTGGCCGAGTACTTCCGGGACCGGGGCGCTAAGGTCCTGTGCATGATCGACTCGATCACGCGCTTCGCCATGGCCCAGCGCGATATCGGCCTCGCCGCCGGCGAGCCCCCGACCGCCAAGGGCTACACGCCGACCGTCTTCTCGGAGCTGCCGCGCCTGCTGGAACGGGCCGGCCCCGGCGTCGGCCAGGGGACGATCTCGGCCCTGTTCACGGTCCTGGTCGAAGGCGACGACCACAACGAGCCCGTGGCCGACGCGGTGCGTGGCATCCTCGACGGCCACATCGTCATGGAGCGTGCCATCGCGGAGCGCGGGCGTTACCCGGCGATCAACGTGCTGCGCTCGGTCTCGCGGACCATGCCGCGCTCCTGCGATCCGGCCTACCTGCCGGTGGTGCGCCGGGCACGCCGGGTGCTGTCCACCTACGCCGACATGGAGGAGCTGATCCGCCTCGGCGCCTACCGCGCAGGCTCGTCCCAGGAGGTCGACGAGGCCGTTGCGCTCATGCCGCATCTTGAGGCTTTTCTGGGGCAAAGTAAGGAAGAAGCAACGTCCATCGGCGATGGTTACGCACGGCTCTCCGAGATCATCGGCGGGGCCTAGGCATCATGCGTCGGGGCGGTAACGCTTCGGCGACTCACATGAGGCAATTGGGATCCGGGCGGGTCTGCCAGAGGCAGGCTCGCGCAAGGGCTCGGTCCGGGCACGATCCCGGGCGCGGCCTCAAGCGTTGCGTGGAGTGAGCGTCCTGATGAAATCGCGTGACACGCTGATCCGCCTGCGCCGCTTCCAGGTCGATGAGAAGCGCCGGCGCGTGACCCAGATCGAGATGATGATGGCCGACTTCCAGCGCATGGCGGTGGAACTCGACCGCGAGGTCGCCGTCGAGGAGACCCGCGCCGGCATCACCGATGTGGGGCACTTCGCGTATCCGACCTACGCCCGGGCGGCGGCGACCCGCCGGGACAACATGCTTCAGTCCGCGCAGGCCCTCGAGGGGCAGCTCGCCGAGGCGAAGGCCGAATTGGGCGAAGCGTTCGAGGAGCTCAAGAAGGTCGAGATCCTGAACGACCGCGAGCGGACGGCCGAGCGCGCCGCCGAATCGGCCCGCGATCAGGCCGCCATGGACGGGATCGGGCTGAACCGCGCCCGGGGCTGACGCAGGCCGCCGGACCGGTCGGCCGGCGCGCGGCACGAAACCGTCACGATCACCTGACAAGGGGGATCGCGGCGGCGTCACGCCGCTTGCAGCGCGTCGCGTGCCGGCGCATCAGGGGCTTTCCCCGGGGCGTCGGTGTTCATGAAGAAGATCAGCGAGTTCATCTGGCCCATGATCGGCCTCGCGGCCGTCGTGGTGTCGGGCTACTTCCTCTACCAGGAACTGAAGACGACCTCGCTCTCGGCGATCTGGGGGGCGGTCCTCGCGATCCCGCCGCATCGGATCCTCCTCGCGGCACTCTCCACCCTGGTCGCTTACGCTGCGCTGGCCTGGTACGACCGGATCGCCCTGCTGCACCTGGGCGTGCGCCACATCTCGTGGCTGTTCGTATCCCTCTGCTCGTTCACGACCTACGCGCTCTCGCACAATATCGGCGCCTCGGTCTTCTCCGGCGCCCTCGTCCGCTATCGGGCCTATACGGCCAAGGGCCTGACGGCGGCGCAGGTCGCCGTGCTCGTGGCCCTGTGCTCCTTCACGTTCTTCCTCGGCACGATCCTGCTCGGCGGCTTCACGCTGGTCTACGACCCGCACCTGCTGGCACGCCTGCAGGACAGGCTGCCGGCGATCCTGACCAATCCGAGCACGGCCGTCGCGGTCGGGATCGGGATGCTGGCCTTCGTCGCCCTCTATGTGATCGGCTCGCTCCTGCGGCTGCCCCCCATCAGCCTGCGGAAATTCAAGCTCGAATACCCGCGCCCGGGGATCATGCTGCGTCAGCTCGCGGCGGCACCGCTCGAGCTTCTGGGCGCCGCCGGGATCATCTACTTCGCTCTGCCGGATGCGGTGAACCCGAACTTCATCCCCGTGCTCGCGATCTTTCTGGCGTCCTTCTCTGTGGCCCTGGCTTCGCATGCGCCCGGTGGCCTCGGCGTGTTCGAGATCGTCTTCCTCACCGCCATGAACATCGCCGAGACCGATGAGACGCGGAAGAATGCCGTGGTCGCAGCGCTGCTGGTCTTCCGCGTGTTCTATTTCTGGCTTCCGGCGCTCATCTCCGTTGTCGTGGTGATCGCGTTCGAGCGGTCGCGGCTGGCCGCGGCGATCGGCTCGGGCGGTCCCGGATCGAAGGATGGCGCCGTTCCGGAACCGCCCGTCATCGTGCCCGGCCTCGACGCGCACGAGATGGAGCGTGAACTCAAGCAGAAGGCGATCTGAGGCGGCGTCCGACGCTGGCTTCACGGTCGCCGCCAGAGCGCATGCCGCCTGCCCGCTTGCCCCATGCGGCGCCTTACCCGAGGCGACGGGGCGAAGTCGCTTGAGCCCTGACGGCATCCGGAGAGCGGCGTCCCGGCCGCTCTGCCGTCGAAGCCCGGATTAGATGCCCGCGTCGGACCCGTCCGTACCTCTTCTCTCCGCGGCGCAGGAGCGTCCGCTTTGCGCCTCCCTGGAGGCTCGCCGGCTGAGATGGAGAGCCGGGATCCCCTAGATCGAGTTCACCGTGCGCAGCCGCGCCCGCGGATGGATCTCGGCCTGACTCATCACCGGCGTCTCGCGGCGGAACCGCTCGATGATCGAGCGGACGAAGGGTCGGGTCTGGGCCGAGGTGACGAGCACCGGCATCTCGCCCTGGCGCGCCGCCGCCTCGAAGCGGTCCCGGACCGCGTTGACGAATTCGCTGAGCTTCGACGGCTGCATCGCGAGGTAGCGCTCCTCGCGCTCGCCGACGATCGATTCCATGAACGCCTGCTCCCAGGCGGGCGACAGGGTGATGATCGGCAGCATGCCGTTCTGGTCCTGGTACTGCGCGCAGATCTGCCGGCCGAGGCGGGCGCGGACGTGCTCGACCACGTCGCGGGGATTCTTCACCCCGCCGGCCACTTCGGCGACCGCCTCCACGATCGCCCCCAGATCGCGGATCGAGACCCGCTCGGCCAAGAGGAATTGCAGCACCCGCTGGATGCCGGTGGTGGAGATCTGCGACGGCACGATCTCCTTGAGCAGCTCGGCGTGCTCCTTGGGCAACTCGCGCAGCAGCTTCGAGACCTCGACGTGGTTGAGGAGTTCGGAGACGTGGGCCTTGATCACCTCGGTCAGGTGCGTCGACACGACGGTGGCGGCATCCACGACCGTATAGCCCTTGAGCTGGGCCTGATCGCGCAAAGCCGCGTCGATCCACGTCGCCGGCAGGCCGAAGGTCGGCTCCAGCATGTGCTGCCCGGGCAGCTGAACTTGGCCGCCCATCGGGTCCATCGCCATGAACTGGCCCGGGAAGATCCGGCCGGTCCCGGCCTCGATCTCCTTGACCCGCACCACGTAGGCGTTGGCGTCGAGCTGAACGTTGTCGAGAATGCGCACCGACGGCATCACGAAGCCGAGTTCCGCCGCGAGCTGGCGGCGCAGGGCCTTGATCTGATCCGTGAGCCGGTCCTGGCCCTCGCCGTTGACCAGCGAAAGGAGCGCGTAGCCCATCTCCAGCTTGAGGTCGTCGAGCTTCAGGAGGTCGGTGACCGTCTCCTCCTTGGCGGCGCTGGCCGCCGCCACCGCGGCTGCATCCATCGGGACGCCCTGCGCGTCGAGGGGGGGCGCCAGCTTGGCGGTCCTGTTGATGCGCCAGGCGGCGTAGCCCGCGCCGCCGCCCAGCAGCGCGAAAGGCAGCATCGGCATGCCCGGCAGGAGCGCGATCAGGAACATCACGGCGGCCGACATGCCCAGCGCCTTGGGATAATGCGCGAGCTGCTTGCCGAGCGCCTTGTCGGCTGCGCCGCGCACGCCGGCCTTGGAGACCAGCAGGCCCGCCGCCGTCGAGACGATCAGGGCCGGCACCTGGCTCGCGAGGCCGTCGCCGATGGTCAGCAGCGTGTAGCTCTTGGCGGCGTCGCCGAAGCTCAGGCCCTGCTGCGCAACACCGATGATGATGCCGCCGACCACGTTGATGAAGGTGATGAGCAGGGCGGCCACCGCGTCGCCGCGGACGAATTTGGAGGCACCGTCCATGGCACCGAAGAAGGAGGATTCCTCCTCCAGGGCCGCCCGCCGGGCCTTGGCGGCCTTCTCGTCGATCAGGCCGGCGGAGAGATCGGCGTCGATGGCCATCTGCTTGCCAGGCATCGCATCGAGGGTGAAGCGGGCCGCGACTTCGGCGATACGGCCCGAGCCCTTCGTGATCACAACGAAGTTCACGATGATCAGGATCGCGAACACGATGATCCCGATGACGAAATTGCCGCCCATCACGAAGTGGCCGAAAGCCTCGATGACGTGACCGGCCGCCGCCGTTCCCTCGTGCCCGTGGCCGAGGATCAGGCGCGTCGAGGCGAGGTTCAGGGCGAGCCGCAGCATCGTGGCGATGAGCAGCAACGTCGGGAAGACGGTGAATTCCAGCGGGTTGTCGATCGACAGGCCGGTCATCATGATCAGCACCGACATGATGATCGAGACGGCCAGGAGTAGGTCGAGCAGGATCGCCGGTAGCGGGAAGATCAGGACCGCGAGGATTCCCATCACGCCGGTGGCGAACAGCAGGTCGGACCGCTTGGACAGGGCATGGAGGTCGCCGCGGGTGGGCAGCGTGAGCTGCCCCAGAACCGCAGCCGCTCCGATCCGTGCCGGCGCGCTCGCCGTATCCGCCATCGATCCCACCCGCTGCAATCCGCCCGCGCTTGGCCGGAAGCGCACCCGGCAAGATCTGCCGGGTCGATGGTTAGCGCGGCGTTAAGACGATGCGCGCCGCGCCGGGAACCCGGAGCGGATCCGCCGCTTGATCGGATGTCCATCGCGTCGCACTGCACCCGTCCGCTCGCCGACGGCCGCGATGGTGCTACCCAACCCGGCGCCGGTCCGGGGATCCCGGGAGACCGCCATGGCCGCGCGCGCCCTGACCGCCCTGTTCGACGACTACGAGGCCGCCGCAGTCGCAGTGGACCGGCTGGAAGCCGCCGGCATCCCCCATGCCGACATCAGCATCATCACCATGCAGAAGGATACCGGGGTCGCACCGCCGACGCCCGACGCTACCGTCGCCTGGCCGGCCGACGCGGCGCAGTCCGCCGGCACTGGCGCGACGGTGGGTACGGTTCTGGGCGGTGGTGCCGGCTTGCTGGCCGGCCTGGGGCTCCTGGCCATCCCGGGTCTCGGGCCGGTGGTGGCGGCAGGCTGGCTCGCGGCCGCCGCCACGGGCGCCGGCGTCGGCGCCACCGCGGGAGGCCTGATCGGTGGCCTGACGGCGGCGGGCCTCGATGGCGACGAGGCCGAGGCTTACGCCGAGGGCGTGCGTCGGGGCGGCACGCTGGTAACGGTCCAGACCGACGAGTCCCGCGCCGCGCGCGTGCTGGCCATCCTCGACCAAGCGGGATCGATCGATCTCGACGAGCGGGCAGAAGGCTGGCGGGCGCAGGGCTGGACCGGGGGCACGATCGGCCCTTCGGCGGGTGAACCGGGCGGCGGGCTCGGTCGCTGACGGCGGGCGGCCCGATCGTCCCGGGTCCGCTCCGCGAGGTCTTCGTCAGGCCATCATCTTCCGAGCGAACATCGCGGCTCCGAACAGCACGGCCGAGCCGGCAGCGATCAGGCCGATCATCAGGAGCCGCCGCGGTTCGGTGGAGGATTGCGCCTTCACGGGCTCGACGATCGGGCTGAAGAACTCGATCTGCCGGGCCGCGATTATGCGGGCTCGTTCGTAGGCTGTCAGCACCTGCTGATAGTACTTCTCTGCGTTCTTCCGATCGTTCTCCAGGCCCTCGAACCGCGTCATGGCGTCGGAGAGGCGGCGCTTCTGGTCGGGATCCTGGCTGGCAGATTGCCGCTCGATGCGGGCGATGTTGTCGTCGATATCCTTGATCTGCTGCTTGATGTCGATGATCCGCCGCGCTTCGGGGCCGAGGTCGCGCTGGCCGATCGCGAGTTGGAGCGCGAGGTTGATGCGCGAGGCCCGCAGCTCGGCGATCATCTTGACGTTGATGTCGTTGGTCTTCGCCGCGTCGAGGATCCCTTCGCTGTTACGCAGATCGCGCATCGCGAGGCGGATCTTGGTCATCCGCTCCTCAGCGAGCCGGAGTTCCCGTGTGCTCTCAGCGACCGCGTCCTCGCGCGCCCTGACGCTGAGTTCGTTCACCTTGTGCTCCGCCTCCTTCATGATGGCCTTCGCGATGGCGAGGGATTCACTCGGGTCGAAGGCTTCGACCTCGACTGACATGATCCCCGAGCCGCTCTCGACCTCGACGTCCACGCGCCGCTTCCAGTAGCGGAGGAACTTCTCGATCGGCTTCTCGGGATCGAACCGCGAGAAGTAGTCGATCGAATCGCTGCTGAACCATTGTCGGAGCGGAAGCTGCCCTTCGAGGATCTCCAGCATCGGCCGGCTCAGGATGAACTCGCGGGTGATCAGCGTGTCTTGCGCCACCATCTGGTTCGACATGCTGGAACTGGCCGTCCCCCCGGTTTCCGAGGACGTCTTGTCGGACGAGCCGAGGGCCGGTCGAATCGCGAACCGCGCCTCGCTGACGTAGCGGTCCGAAGCGACGAGGCCGTAGTAGACGGCACCGGCGAGCGTCGGCAGCAGGAAGCAGACCACGAACAGGATCGGGATCCAGGGGTCGTTCTTGGCCTGGGTCTGGTAAGACCGGATGCCTTTCTTGCGGTCGGCGAAGCGCGACATTCGCGCGATCTGCCGCAGCGATTCAGCGATCGCCTGCTGGCGGTCAGCGGGCGTCACCGGCTGCCCCTCGGCCTTCCGGATCTCCATGTTCATGGTCTGGTTCCCGGCCTCCCCGGCCTCGAAGGTCGATCCGTCACCGGTACCTCGACCGCGCGGCAGAGCGCGTATCTGAAGCCTCTCGCACGGCGAGGCGGCAAAAGCATGTCGTCACGGCTCCGGTGGGCGGCGATCGATCAGGCGTTGAGGCGCCGGTAGACCTCGATGGCGTCGTTCACGTCCTCGTAGATGATCGCGCGGCCGTTGAGCAGGACCAATCCTTGCGTGCACCATTGCCGGATCGTCTCCATGGAGTGAGAGACCATGATGATGTCGGCCGCCTTCCGGCGCTGGGAGAAGACCTCGTCGCAGCGTTTCGAGAATCGGGCGTCGCCGACCGAGGTGATCTCGTCGATCAGGTAACAGTCGAACGGGATCGCCATGCTCATGCCGAAGGCGAGCCGCGCGCCCATGCCGGACGAATAGGTGTAGATCGGCACGTCGAGATAGCTGCCGAGCTCCGAGAAGTCCTCCACGAAGTCGAGCACCTTCCGCGGGTCTTCCCCATAGATGCGCGCCACGAACGTGACGTTGTCGCGCCCCGTCATCTTGGGATGGAAGCCTCCGGCGAAGCCGAGGGGCCAGGAGACCCGGAGGCCGCGATGGATCTTACCCCGCGTCGCATCCTCGGTGCCGGCGATAAGCCGCATCGTCGTCGATTTGCCGGCGCCGTTGATGCCCAGGATGCCGTACGAGACACCCGGCTTCAGGGTGAACGACACCTGCTCCAGGATCGTCCGCCGGTGACCTTCCGTGCGGTAGACCTTGCTGACTTTCTCGAAACGGATCACCGAAATGGTCTCCAGGGCGGTTCGCCGAACCGTCGGTCCGAGTTGCCTGTCGGACCATCCCCTGCCCGCCGAAAGCGGCGAATCTGAGAGCGGTCTGAGCGGTTTGGCGGGCTCGGCGGGCATTTCGGAGACCGTCGAACGCGTACCGGCGCACCGACCGGACCTCAGGCGGTGGGTTGAAGAAAAATGCCACCTGTCACCGCTGACATTGACGGCATCCCACATTTGGCATACCAAATACCAATCAGCGCAGCCGGATTTCGGGCATCGCGCACCGCCGGACCGGAACTTTATCGCTGCTGACGACGCGGCGTTCGCCGAGGGAGGCCGAGTATGATGGAACTTCGGACTGCTTCGATACACGCCACAGAACGCGGTCCGTCCCGAGGCCGTCCGTGACGACCACCCCGTCGGCCGCGGCGGCGCCCCATGAAGCCGACCTGTCTCGGATGATCGAGGCCATCGGCGATGCGGTGATCGTGTCCGACCCGGACGGGGCCATCACGGTCTGGAATCCGGCCGCCGAACGCATCTTCGGCTTCACGGCTGCCGAGGCCTTGGGCCGGAGCCTCGATCTGATCACGCCGGAACGGCACCGCCGCCGTCACTGGGACGGCTACGCGAAGACCATGCGTACCGGCGTCACCCGCTACGGGGCGGAGACCCTGAGGGTGCCGGCGCTCCACAAGGACGGCCGCCAGCTCTCCATCGCCTTCACGGTGGGGATGGTGCGGGACGCCTCCGACCGGGTGACCGGGATCGTCGCGGTGATCCGCGACGAGACCGAGCGCTGGACCGAGGAGAAGCGTCTGCGCCAGCGCGTGGCCGAACTCGAAGCCTCCGCGACCCCGTCCGGTCCGGCTCCTTAAGCCCACCGGACGGACCGACGGACCCGATCCCCCAACCCCACAGGGAGAACGCCCAATGAGCAAGCCGCTGGAAGGCATCAAGATCATCGACTTCACCCACGTCCAGGCCGGCCCTGCCTGCACGCAGCTGCTCGCCTGGTTCGGCGCCGACGTGATCAAGGTCGAGCGCCCCGGCGCCGGCGACGTCACCCGGACCCAGCTGCGCCACGTCGAAGACGCGGACGCGCTCTACTTCACGATGCTGAACTCCAACAAGCGCTCGCTCACCCTCGACACCAAGACCCAGGCCGGCAAGGAAGTCCTTGAGAAGCTGATCCAGGACTCGGACGTCATGGTCGAGAATTTCGGCCCCGGCGCCCTCGACCGGATGGGCTTCTCCTGGGCGCGCATCCAGGAGCTGAACCCGGGCATGATCCTGGCTTCGGTGAAGGGCTTCTCGGACGGTCACCACTACGAGGATCTGAAGGTCTACGAGAACGTCGCCCAGTGCGCCGGCGGCGCCGCCTCGACCACAGGCTTCTGGGACGGCCCGCCCACCGTCAGCGCCGCCGCGCTCGGCGATTCCAACACCGGCATGCACCTCGCCATCGGCATCCTCACGGCGCTCCACCAGAAGAACAAGACCGGCAAGGGCCAGAAGGTCGCCGTGTCGATGCAGGACTCGGTGATCAACCTCTGCCGGGTGAAGCTGCGCGACCAGCAGCGCCTCGACGCCCTCGGCTATCTCGAGGAATACCCGCAATACCCCCACGGCGAGTTCTCCGACGTGGTGCCCCGCGGCGGCAACGCGGGCGGCGGCGGCCAGCCGGGCTGGGTGCTGAAGTGCAAGGGCTGGGAGACCGACCCGAACGCCTACATCTACTTCACGATCCAGGGTCACGCCTGGGCGCCGATCTGCAAGGTGCTGGGCCACGAGGAGTGGATCACCGATCCCGCCTACAACACGCCGCGCGCCCGCCAGGACAAGATCTTCGACATCTTCAAGACCATCGAGGAATGGCTCGCCGACAAGACCAAGTTCGAGGCGGTGGACATCCTGCGCACCTACGACATCCCCTGCGCGCCGGTCCTGTCGATGAAGGAGATTGCCGAGGACAAGTCGCTGCGCGCCAGCGGCACGGTGGTCGAGGTGCCACACCCGAAGCTCGGCTCGTACCTGACCGTCGGCAGCCCGATCAAGTTCTCCGACATGCAGGTCGAGGTGAAGGCCTCGCCGCTGCTCGGCGAGCACACCGACGAGGTGCTGGAAGGCCTCGGCTACACTCCGGAACAGATCCGGGCCATGCACGAGGCCCGCGCGGTCTGATAAGGAACGACCGACCTCTGCAATCCTGAGACAGGACGGCGCCACTCCAGCGCCGTCCTTGTCATGTGGGAAGCCCGGATTCGATGCGCGTGTTCCTGAGCCGTTTTCTCCCGGAGCTGACGCCGGTCAGCAAGCGCGAGCGCCTGCGCTCCGCCGCAGGTGACCTGGTCGGCATCCTGGCGACCGGCCTCGTCTGCCGCGCCTCCGTGGGCTCCGAGGCGCTCCCGGTGCTGATCGCCCCGATGGGGGCTTCGGCGGTGCTGCTCTTCGCCGTGCCGGCGAGCCCCCTGGCGCATCCCTGATCGATCCTCGGCGGCAACATCGTGGCGGCGCTCGTGGGCGTCACGGCCGCGACCTGGATCGCCGACCCGTTCGTGGCCGCCGCCTGCGCCATCGGCGTCGCGATCGCCCTGATGATGGCCCTGCGCTGCCTGCACCCGCCGAGCGGCGCGGTGGCGCTGACGGCGGTGCCCGGCGGACCGGCGATCAAGGAATTGGGCTACGGCTTCGTGCTGTGGCCGGTCGCGGCCAACTCGCTGCTGCTGCTCGCCACCGCCCTGCTGTTCAACAACCTGACCGGGCGCGCCTACCCGCACCTGCGCCCGGCCGGGCCGCGGACGGCGGATCCGCCCTCCGATGCGCGGGTGGGCTTCCGGGCCTCGGATCTCGACGCCGCCTTGGAAGATTTCGACCAGCTCCTCGACGTCGACCGGAGCGACCTTGAGCAGATCCTGCGGCGCGTGCAGATGCGGGTCTACGGCCGCCGCTCGGGGCCGATCACCTGCGCGGCGATCATGTCGCGCGACGTGATCGCAGTGGCACCGGACGCGCCCTTGTCCGAGGCCATGCGGCTGTTGCGCCGCCACCGGATCAAGGCGCTGCCGGTCACCGACGAGGGCGCGCGCGTCCTCGGCATCGTCACGCAGACCGATCTCCTCGACAAGGCCGCCTGGGACCGGTCCGGACCGCGCCTCGGCCTCGGCCGCCGCCTGCGGCTCACCGCCGAGCGGGGCCGCGCCCCCCATGGCTGCGCGGCGGACATCATGAGCGCGGTCGACCCGGTCGGTCCGGACACGCCCATCGCCGCGCTGGTGCCGCGGATGTCGGAGGCGGGGCTGCACCATTTGCCGGTGGTCGATTCCGACGGCCGTCTGGTCGGGATCGTCTCGCAGACCGACCTGATCCCGGCCCTCCTGTCCGAGACCGATGCGCCCGAGGCGTCGATCCGCGCCCGCGCACCGGCCCGGGCCGCCCTGGCCTGAGCCTCAGCGGCCGGCGGGCGGATCCGCCAGGAAGAACGCGACCGCCTGCGCCACCACGGCCGGCTGGTGGGCGTGCGGCCCGTCGTATTCGACATAGGTGACCGGGTAGCCGGCCTCGCGCAGGGCCGGCACGTGGACCCGGGCGCTCCGGTCGATGGGGATCTGCTCGTCCTGGGTCCCGTGCGACAGGAAGATGCGCGGTGCGCCGACCTGCAGGTGCACCGACAGGAACCCGGCCGACGAGACGATCAGGTGGCTCGCGACGTCGCCGTTCGCGAGCCCGAGGGAGAGCGTGTAGCTCCCGCCGTCGGAATGGCCGGCGAAGCAGAGCCGCGCCGGATCGAGGAGGAACCGGTCCGCCACATGGGCCAGCGCCGTCGCGACCCGCTCCCGGTCCGGCCCATGGCCGGCGATGACGATGTCCCAGGTCGGAAACTGCGATTGCGGCACAAGGAGCAGGAAGCGCTCCGTGCGGGCATGCCCCTCCAGCATCGGCAGGATGCGCTCGGCGCTGCCGCCGCCGCCGTGGAACAGCACCACCAGCGGGCAGGGCTTGCGCGGATCGAGGCCTTCGGGAACCATCAGCACCGCGTCGCGCTCGGCGAACAGGCCGATCTCATGCTTGCCTGGGGGGTGGGGCTCGTTCGAGGGCAGCCGGTGCCGGAAATGCAGGCGGCCGGCAAGGTCTGGGTCGATCATGGATGCACGTCACAGAACGGATGACGGATCCGGCGCCGTCCTTGCGAGCGCAGCGAAGCAATCCACTCGCTGCACGCTGATCTTGACCGCGCTGCCCTGGGTCACTTCGCTTCGCTCGTGATGACGGTGCGGGGAAGATCTCCCGGTGGCCAGGAGCTCCAGCGGAACGCCATCCCGCACGGATCCGCGACGCCGTTCCAATCAAGGCAAAGAGCCGGGCTCGACACGCGAGCCCGGCTTCGATGGTCTCGGATCAGAGATCTCGCGAGGGTTTCGGCCTCACTTCTTCTTCTTGATCCCGCTCTGCGGGTTGAGGCTGCCGATGTTGCCGCTCTCGCTGCCGGCGGCCGGGTCGATGACCGCGTTGACCAGGGCCGGGCGGCCCGAGTTCATCGCCTCGTTGACCGCGCGGGTCAGCTCGTCCGGCGTGGTGACGTGGTAGCCGACGCCGCCGAAGGCCTCCATCATCTTGTCGTAGCGGGAATCCGGCACGAACACCGTCGTGGCCGGGTCGCGGCCGGTCGGATCGGTGTCGGTGCCGCGGTAGATGCCGTTGTTGTTGAACACCACGATGCAGACCGGCAGGCCGTACCGGCAGATCGTCTCGACCTCCATTCCGGAGAAGCCGAAGGCGCTGTCACCCTCGACGCAGAGCACCGGCTTGCCGGTCTCGACGGCGGCCGCGACGGCGAAGCCCATGCCGATGCCCATGATGCCCCAGGTGCCGACATCCAGGCGCTTGCGCGGCTGGTACATGTCGATGATGCCCCGGGCGAGGTCGAGGGTGTTGGCGCCCTCGTTGACCAAGATCGCGTCCGGCCGCTCCTTCACGATGGTGCGCAGGGCGCCGAGGGCGGCGTGGAAGGTCATGGGCGAGGCGTTGCTCATGAGCTTCGGCGCCATCTTGGCGATGTTGGCGTCGCGCTTGGTCTTGAGCGTGTCGATCCAGTCGGACGGGGGCTGCTGCCAGCCCTTGCCCATGCCGTTCAGCAGCGCCTGCACGCAGGAGGCGATATCGCCGACGACGGGAGCCACGATCTCGACGTTCGAGTCCATCTCGCGGGGCTCGATGTCGATCTGGATGAACTTGGTCGAGCCCGGCTCGCCCCAGCTCTTGCCCTTGCCGTGCGACAGCAGCCAGTTCAGCCGGGCGCCGATCAGCAGCACCACATCCGAGTCCTTGAGCGCCGTCGAGCGCGCCGCGCCGGCCGAGAGCGGGTGGGTGTCGGGCAGGAGGCCCTTGGCCATGCTCATCGGCACGTAGGGGATGCCGCTGGTCTCGACCAGCGCCCGGATGGCCTCGTCGGCCTGCGCGTAGGCGGCGCCCTTACCGAGCACGATCAGCGGCCGCTTGGCGGATTTCAGGACGTCGAGCGCCCGGGCGATCGCCTCGGGGGCGGGGTGCTGGGCGGGGGCCGGATCGATCACCTTGACCAGCGACTGGCGGCCGGCCTCGGCATCCATCACCTGGGCGAACAGCTTGGCGGGCAGGTCGAGGTAGACGCCGCCCGGCCGGCCCGAGCAGGCGGCCCGGATCGCGCGGGCGACGCCGATGCCGATATCGGCGGCGTGCAGCACGCGGAAGGCCGCCTTGCACAAGGGCTTCGCGATGGCGAGCTGGTCCATCTCCTCGTAGTCGCCCTGCTGCAGATCGACGATCTCGCGCTCGGACGAGCCCGAGATCAGGATCATCGGGAAGCAGTTGGTCGTGGCGTTGGCGAGCGCCGTCAGGCCGTTGAGGAAGCCCGGAGCCGAGACGGTGAGGCAAATGCCCGGCTTCTGGGTGAGGAAGCCGGCGATCGCCGCGGCGTTGCCGGCATGCTGCTCGTGGCGGAACGAGATCACCCGCATCCCCTCGGCCTGGGCCATGCGGCCGAGGTCGGTGATCGGGATGCCGGGGACACCGTAGATCGTCTCAATGCCGTTGAGCTTGAGCGCGTCGATGACGAGGTGGAAGCCGTCGGTCAGGTCGGGCTCGGCCTCGATTTCTGGTGCGGTGTGGACGATCTTGGCCAGGGCAGTCATCGCGGGATCTCCGAAGGGTCGATTTCTGTGTGGGGGACGGGCGGGGCTCAGGCCGCCCGGATCGGCTGGGCGGCGAGCGCCGCGTGGGGCTCTTCCGTGGCGAGATAGCGGGCTCGCATGGGGCGGAGCAGGAACATGGCCAGGGCCGCCGCCGTGACGTTGAGGACGATGATCAGCGTGAACACCGCCGACCAGCCGTAGGCCGTCGAGAGCAGGCTAGCGAAGGGCACGAGGAACGCCGCCGTTCCCTTGGCGGTGTAGAGCAGGCCGGCGTTGCTGGCGGCGTATTTCGAACCGAACGTGTCACCGCATGTCGCCGGGAACAGCGAGTAGATCTCGCCGAACACACCGAAATAGACTGCGGTGGCCAGGACGAAGACCATCGGATTGTGCCCGTAGGTCAGGAGGACGATCACCGCCAGCGCCGCGGTCGAGAAGGCGATGAACATGGTGTTCTCGCGGCCGATATGGTCGGACACGAAGCCGAAGAACGGCCGCCCGAACCCGTCGAAGATCCGGTCGAGGGAAATCGCCAGCGTCAGCGCCGCCATCTGGAGACCGAACAGGCTGACCGGCACGCCGGCCACCTGGAAGTCGTGGGCGATCGGGGCAATCTGCGCCGCCGCCATCAAGCCGCCGGAGGCGACCATCACGAACATCGCGTACATCACCCAGAAGACCGGCGTGCGGACGGCCTCGCGGGGGCTGCGGTCGACCTTGGTCTGCGGCAGGCGCAGGCTCTTGCGCTGGACCTGCGTGATCGTCGACGGCTTGCGCAGCAGGAAGGCGAGGACGAACACCACGGCGCCCTGGCCGAGACCGAAGTACAGGAAGGCGTCCTGGTAGCCGCTGGTGGCGATCATCCGGGCGATCGGCACCACCGTGATGGCCGCGCCGGCTCCGAACCCGGCAGCCGTAGCGCCTGCCGCGAGGCCGCGGCGATGGGGGAACCACTTCAGCGCGTTGCCCACGCAGGTCCCATACACCGAGCCGGCGCCGATACCGGCGATCACGGCGCCGAGGTACAGCATGAACAGGCTGTCGGCGTAGGCGTCGATGGTCCAGGCAAGGGCGATCATCACGCCGCCGAAGGCGACGACGATCTTCGGGCCGTAGCGGTCGACGAACCACGCCTCGACGGGCACCAGCCAGGTTTCGGTGGCGACGAACAGCGTGAAGGCGAGCTGGATCGCAGCTCGTCCCCAATGATAGCGTTGGTCGATCGGGTCGACGAACAAGGTCCAACCGTATTGCAGGTTGGCGATCATGGCCATGCAGATCACGCCGAAGGCGAGCTGCCACCATTTCGCCGACGGCGAATCTTGGCGTTCCATCCCAGAGCCTCTCTTTTGGGCGCCGCGGCCTTCCGGTGGCAGCGTCTCTCGTGCACCGACGATCATGCACATCCGTTCCAGGTATGCAATATACCAGCGTGAGACGGACAGGATGAACTGTCAGGGCGGCGATATTATGCCGTTTGCCCGGCCTCTGGAATCGTGCCCCACGCCCCCAGCGTCGGGGTGTCGGCGGGGCTCAGGATCTCGTCGAGGAGGGGGATTGAAGCCAGATCGGTCGGCACGCCGATCAGTCCGCGCGCCGCCGCCCATTCCGGTCCGTCGCCGACCGCCGCGAGGGCGTCACGGTCCAGCGCCGTGATCCGCCCGCGGTCGAGCCGCAGGATCGCCCGGCCGGTCTCGGCCTGGACAAAGCGGATGGCGGGCATACGGCGCAGACATTCGCGCAGGAAGCCCGTGTTGGCGGGTGCCGAGAGGTCGACGCCCTTGAAAACCGCCTCGGGGCTGCGGGCAAAGATGTCGACCTTCCGGAACCGGTCGATGTCGATCAGCCCCGTCACGTCGAGGATGTTGAGCACCCCATCCGACCAGAACGCGATGGTGCGCGGCCGCTCGCCGAGCGGCACGCTGTTGTCGAGGAACTCGCAGACTACCCGCTTGTCCCGGGCGAGCGCCCAGTTGAAGAACAGGCGCGGCATGCCGGTATAGGCCTCGACGTTGTGGGCCAGGAGATCCTCGACCGCCTTGTAACGGCCGAACAGTTCGCCGCGCTTCCAGGCGCGCTCGACAGTATCGGCGGGCGGCGTGACCATGAACTGCATGTAGACCCGGTCTCCGAACCGGGTAAGCAGTTGGCCGCCGCCATCGGAGCCGGCCTCGGCCTGGAAGCTGTCGAACCGGAACCGATCGATGAGCAGGTTCGAGATCCGCCGCTCGGCCGCCTTGCGGGTGACGTAGCGGTCTAGCTTCATGTCGACGATCTCGACCTCGTAGCCCGTCAGCGTTCCGGCGTACCGGGAGGCCTCGCCGAGGCTGTCGTAGTCGAGGAGGTATTTGCGCCAGACATCCGGCGTGATCACCGCGAAGTCGGACCATGCCATGCCGAGGCGTCTGGCGAGGTCCAGCTGGTAGGGTCGGATCGTACTCTTGCCGGAGGCCGAGGCCCCTTTGACGTTCATCACCACCGGATGGTCCTGCGGCGCCAGCCGGCGATAGCCGTGGGCCTCCACCACCGCCGCGATCCAGGGTTCGATGCGTTCGCCGATCCGGCGGCTGCCATAGCCGTTCGATACCAGCGTCCCGGCGATGGTCCGCAACAGGGCGGCATCGCGGACCAGGGTGTTCTGCCGGGCGATGAGTCCGGACACCACGGCACGCAGGGCCTCGCAGGCGGCGATCTCCAGCCCGTCGGCGGATTCGGCGGCCCGCGCCTGCCAGGCGTCGAGATGGCGCAGCGCCCGGGTCGCGAGGTCTTCGCGCACGCTCGGGCGGGCCGGGGGCGCGCGCCCGAGCAGCCGGTCGAGCCAGCCGGGCTCGGGTGCAGGCTCAGGCGGCCGGTCGTCCAGGATCGCCGCGACTTCACGGGCGAGGACCGCATCGGCCTCGGCGCGGATCGTCAGCAGCGCGGCCTCGACCACGTCGAGGCGGGACGCGATGCCCTCGCGCAGGATCGTGGCGACGATCGCCCGGAAGTTCACGCCGAGATCGGCGTAGACCGCGCCCACAGGCACGGACAGGTCCGACATGACCCGGATCAGCACCTCGTGGACGACCAGGCGGCTCGCCCGGAAGCGCGTGAGCTGCCGGGCCGGCAAGCCGCACAGGTCGCTGAGATCGAAGGCGTCGCGCAGCGGCGTCTCGACGTGCTCCGGGCGGTAGACGGTGACCAGCGGCAGGAAGGCCGTCGGCAGATCGGACCGGACGCCCGGGTTCCATGGACCGATCGCCGGCTTCGGGGCGGAGGTCGCTACGGCCGTCATCCGCGGAGGCGCCCCGGCCCGGCCCGCATGGCCCGATAGATGGCCCTCATCCCGATGTACCGGAGCGCGGGGCGGGTTCGGCAGGACGACGGCATGGGCCGGGCTTCATGAGGCCGCGTCGGTCGACGGGGAGCCCTTCCCCTGTCCCGAGGCGTGCAAGCGGACGCGCGCCAGGGGTCCCGCGGGCATGCGGGCGGGGCAAGACCATCCCGCCCGCCTCCCGTGCAGGCTGACGCGCGGTCCTAGAAGACCTTCTGGAACCAGCCATGCGCGTCGTTCGTGTTGCCCCTCTGGATGTCCACCAGGAGGTTGCGAAGCCGCTGGGCCACGGGACCGGCCTTGCCGTTCCCGATGGTGAAGCTCTCTTCGCGGCCCTTCACGGTGCCGATCGGCGTGATCACCGCGGCGGTGCCGCAGGCGAAGGCCTCGGTCAGGCGTCCCGCCCGGACATCGGCGCGCCAGGCGTCGATCGTGTAGGGCTCCTCCTTGACCGAGAGACCGGATTCCCGCGCCAGCGTGATCACCGAATCGCGGGTGATGCCGTGCAGGATGCTGTCCGAGAGCGGCGGCGTGACCAGCGTGCCGTCCTCGAACACGAAGAACACGTTCATGCCGCCGAGTTCCTCGATGAAGCGGCGCTCGACCGCATCGAGGAAGACGACCTGCTCGCAGCCCTGGGCCGCGGCCTCGGATTGCGCGGCGAGGCTCGCCGCATAGTTGCCGCCGCACTTGGCCGCGCCGGTGCCGCCCGGAGCGGCCCGCGTGTAATGCTCAGACACCCAGACGGTGACGGTGCTGTTCGGATCCTTGAAATACGAGCCCACCGCCGACGCGATGGTGATGAACAGATATTCGGAAGCCGGCCTGACGCCCAGGAACGCCTCCGTGGCGATCATGAACGGCCGGAGATAGAGGCTGCCGTCGGGCGTGTCGGGAATCCAGGCGCGATCGATCTCGACGAGCTTGCGCATCGCCTCGACGAAGGCGTCCTCGGGGAACGGCGCGATCGCCAGGCGCTCGGCCGAATGGCGGAAGCGGCGCGCGTTGGCGTCGGGTCGGAACAGGGCGGCGCCGCCGTCGGCGGTGCGGTAGGCCTTCAATCCCTCGAAGATCTCCTGCGCGTAGTGCAGCACCGCCGAGGCGGGATCGAGGGGGATCGCCTCACGGGCCTGGATCCGCGCGTCGTGCCAGCCGCGACCGGCCGTATAGCGCGCCACCACCATATGGTCGGTGAACACCTTGCCGAAGCCGGGATTGGCCATCAGGGCGGCCCGCTCCTCGGCAGTCCGCGGGGCGGGATGACTTTTGATCTCGAACGTCAGGTCGCTCACGGTGTGGTCCTCATCGACTGAGTCCTTATGGCGTGCTCCGCCGCGCGAATCTACGGAGCCGGCGCATGTCGGCGCCGCCGCGGATGCGCGTCACTCCGCCGTCGCGGGCTCCGACAGCTGGAGACGGTGCAGGCGCGCATAGGCGCCCCCGGCCGCGACCAGCGCGTCGTGCCGCCCGGTCTCGATCACGCGGCCGGCCTCCAGGACGGCGATCTGATCGGCCTCGCGCACCGTCGAGAGGCGATGGGCGATCACCAGGGTGGTGCGTCCGCGCATCAACCGGGTCAGGGCCTCCTGGACGAGGCGCTCCGATTCCGAATCCAGGGCCGAGGTCGCCTCGTCGAGGAGCAGGATCGGCGCATCCTTCAGGAAGGCACGGGCGAGGGCCACGCGTTGGCGTTCGCCCCCCGAGAGCCGGCCTCCGGCTGGGCCGACCCGGAACTCGTAACCCTCCGGCAGCGCGGTCACGAAGTCATGCGCCGCGGCCGCGCGCGCCGCCGCCTCGATCTCCGCCCGGGTGGCTTCGGGACGGCCGAAGCCGATGTTCCGCGCGATCGTGTCGTCGAACAGCACGACCTCCTGCGAGACCACCGCCACGGCGGCGCGCAGCGACCCCAGGGTCACGGCGCGCACATCCTGCCCGTCGATGGTCACGGCACCCTCGGTCACGTCGTAGAGGCGCGGAACGAGGTTGAGCAGCGACGACTTGCCCGAACCCGAGCGCCCGACCAGGGCGGTGACCGAACCTGCGGGGACGGCGAGGTCGATGCCCTCCAGGGCCGGGGCGTCCGGCCGGTAGCGGAAGTGGATGTCGGCGAAGCGGATCGCCCCCTGCTCGACCCTGAGCGGCCGGGCCTCGGACGCCTCGCGGATGGCGGGCGCCTGGTCCATGACGTCGAAGTAGCGCCGGAGCGCCGCGGCCGCTTCCTGCAGAATGGCGTTGAGGTTCCCCAGCGCCCGCGCCGGCTGCGCCGCAAGGAGCAAGGCGGCCACGTAGCCGGTGAAGTCGCCGACCGTCTTCTCCCCCGCCAGGACCCGCTGGCCGACGAGCACCAGCACCCCCGCCACCGCGATCCCGCCGCCGATCTCCAGGAGCGGGTCGAGGCGCCCGCGGGCATTGGCGGCCTTCATCTTCAGGCGGCGCACCTCGTCGAGGGCCTCGGCGGCGCGGCCCTTGAGGTAGGCCTCCATCGCGTAGGTCTTGGCGACCCGGGCGCCCTGGAGGCTCTCGGAGATCAGGCTGGCGGTGGCGCCCATCTGCTCCTGCGTGGAAGTCGAAACCCGGCGGAGCTTCCTGCCGATCCGCCCGATCGGTCCCGCCACGAACGGGACCGTGACCCCCGCCACGAGGGTCAGCACCGGATCCATCCAGATCAGGGCCGCCACGAGGCCGATCAGCATGGCGATGTCGCGCAGGAGCACGGTGGAGATGCGGGTCAGCGCCTCCTTGATGAACGCGAAGTCGGTGGTGAAACGCTGGGTCAGCGCCGCCGGGCTCTCCCGGCCGAGCTGGGCGAGATCGGAGTCGATCAGGTGCCCGTAGAGCGCCGCCTGCATGTCGGCCTCGACCCGTGTGACCACGCGGTTGGTCAGCACCGTCTGGCCGTAGAGGGCGAAGCCGCGGGTGGCCGTCACCACGATCACGACGAGCGGCCCGTAGGCGATCGCCGCCGAATCCTTGCGGTCGAAAGCGTCGAAGGCGGCCTTGATCAGCGCCGGGTAGAGCCCGGTCGAGGCGCCGACCAGCGCGATCAGCACCAGCACCACGGTGAGCGTCGCCCGGTGCGGGTAGAGCCAGGTGCGCCAGAGCCGGGCGAGAAGGGAAGCGGTGTCGCCGGGAAGGCGCGCCATGAAACCTACCGGGTCGGATCGGGGCCGGCCCATGCGGGAAGCGCGGCGGCCCCCCCCGCCGCCGCGGATCAAGGTCTTTGGTCAGCGGTCGTCGCCGCCCGGCCCACGGTCATCGTCGTGGCCGCGATGCCAGCGACCGCCCATGCCCTGGTCACCCATGCCGTGACCGCCCATCGGTCCCATGGGCCGGGCGAGGATCATGGCGCGCCGCTTCTGGTCCTGATCGAGGCTGGCGTAGAGCGGCTGCGACGCGTCGGCGAGCTTGCGCAGGGCCTCCCCTCGCGCGGTCGCGGCATCCGCCATCGCGCGCAGGGCCGCTGGCGCGTCGTCGCCGAACTTGGGCCGGTCGCGCATGGCCTCACGGCGCTGCTGGCGCATCTTGGCCATATCGCGGATCGCCGATTCCACCGGCGGCCACAGCTTCTCCTGATCGGCGTTGAGCTTCAGGCCGGCATGCAGGGCGGCGATGCGGGCATCCGTGAACGCTGCGCGGTCCTCGGGGGTCAGGGAACTCCAGCGACCCGGCCCGCGGAAACCCTCGGGGCCGCGGTCGCGGGCCACGGCCGCGCCGGCGAGCCCCAGGCCGAGGGCTCCGGTCACCAGAATGGCCGCTCTCACACGTCGGGACATGCAAACCTCCGTCTTACGCTCGGGACGTCATCGGAGCCGGCGCCCCGAGACGATGCCCGATGCTGCGCAGGAAACAGCGGGCGTGTATCCCGCTTGTGTATGTAACAATGTTACATTACTGGCAGGCGCGATCGGAGCTGTGGGACGGGTGGGATGGTGCGGGGCGCGATGAGAACAGTCCGGATTGCGGCACTCGCGACCCTGTCTCTGTGGCTCTGCTTCGCGGGGTCGGCCCGGGCCGTCGCCGAGGGCAAGCCGATCCGGGCGGTGGCGAGCTTCTCGATCCTCGGCGACCTCGTCCGACAGGTCGGCGGCGCCCATGTGGCGGTGGCGACCCTGGTCGGGCCGGATTCCGACGCCCATGGCTTCAGCCCCTCGCCGGCCGATGCGCGCAAGGTCGCCGAGGCCGACATCGTGTTCGTCAACGGCCTCGGGCTCGAGGGCTGGCTCGACCGGCTGATCCGCGCCTCCGGCACCCGCGCCCCGGTGGTGATCGCGGCGTCAGGCGTGAAGCCGATCCCCGCCCAGGACGAGCATGCCCACGGCGATGGCGATCACGGCCACGGTGACCACGCCGTGGATCCGCATGCCTGGCAGGACGTCGCCAATGTGCGGACGTACGTCGCCAATATCCGCGACGGCCTCGCCAAGGTCGACCCGGCCCATGCCGACGCCTACCGGGAGGCCGCGGTCCTCTACCTCGCCCAACTCGACGCGCTGGATCGGGACGTGCGCACGACGATCGCCGGCATCCCGCCGGAGCGGCGGCAGATCATCACGACCCATGATGCGTTCGGCTACTTTGCGGCGGCCTACGGCCTGCGCTTCGTGGCGCCGCAGGGCGTATCGACCGACAGCGAGGCGAGCCCACGGGATGTTGGAGCGATCATCCGCCAGATCCGCCGGGACCGCGTCCCGGCCGTGTTCCTGGAGAACATCAGCGACCCGCGCCAGATGGAGCAGATCGCCCGCGAGAGCGGCGCGCGCGTCGGCGGCAAGGTCTATTCCGACGCGCTCTCCGGCCCGGGCGGCCAGGCGCCGACCTATCTCGACATGATGCGGGCCAACCTGCGGGCCTTCTCGGCGGCGCTGGGGCCGAGCTAGCGCCGTTCCCGATCGGGTTGGGACGAATACGATCGGCGAGCCCGTGCCGAACGAGGCGCGGGTCCCCTCTCCCGTGCGGGAGGGGGTATAGAGAACTGCCGCGGCGTTGGCCATTTCCGACTACAGGTGCGCTGGCCGGGTATTGCGCCAGCGCAGCGATGACTATGTGAGGGGCTCCGTAATTCGGCGGGATGCGAGTTAGCTCAGGCTCGAGCCCATGCGGGTATTGAGCTGTGAAATTGGTGCATCCGAACGGATACCGTGCCGTAAACTGGAACGCTAAATTAAGGGACGGAAGAGATATTGGCTGGATACTTTATTTGCGGCGTTCCTGGGTTGCTAAGTAGATGAGAAAACGACTTTAGGAAGGAAGGCCGTCCGCCGAACGCAAAGCATTCAGATTTAAATCTGGATACGTGAATTGATAGAAATATAGCAATTTTCCGCCCATCCGTGAAGGGCTACCAACGGGACGGAAGTGCCCCAGAGCCTGCCCTATTCTACCAGGCAATGTCTTTCCGCCAATGCTTGGGGTGAATTCTACTCT
>NZ_JBFULS010000069.1:0-27160 GCF_054049775.1 Methylobacterium sp. P5_C11
GGGCGGATCACGTCCAGCGCAAGCGAGCGAACAATCGAGCCGAGAGCTCGCACGTCCCGGTGCGACGACGAGAGCGCAAGCTGCAGGGCTTCCAGTCGCCAGGCTCAGCCCAGCGGTTCCTGTCGATGCATGCAGCGACCTACAACACCTTCACCGTTCCCCGCCACCTCGTCTCAGCCCCCACGCACCGACTCTTCCGAGCCGAGGCGTTCGCGACGTGGCGCAGGGCGGCTGGCGTGGCGGCTTGAAACTAGCCAGCGTACGATTTCCTGCGGCTACGTCCGACAACGTGACAAGCCCCATCAGACGTACCTGAGCGGTGTCGAGCGTGGAAAGCGAAACCCGAGCATCTTCGTTCTGCAACGGATTGCTACTGCACTGAAGCTGGACGTCTCGGTCCTCGTCGAGCCGCGCCCGAGGTAAGGTCACGGACCCTCCCCGCCGATAAACCAAACGGCTGCTTCCGCTTGGAGGTCAGCTTGGGGTCGGGGGTGTAACTGGACCGTGGCCCGAAAGCCGACGTTCGGCTTCGCGCCCATTTCGGCCGCTCAGCCGACTCTGGCGGCGACTCCGAAGCGGACGTTGCCGCAGCTCAGCTTGCAGGTCTGAGGTGCGCCACCAGCGGACCTTCGCCTGGGACTGCGGGAATGGATTGCAACGTCAGAGCCGCAACCGCCTTCAGCTTCGCGGGACCTCAGCCGGCGATTTGAGCCAACCGGTGCGGCTCGACGATGAGGATCCTTTCCCGTCCGAGCAGGACGATACCTTGCTTCTGCCAAGCACTGAGAACCCGACTTACGGTGAAGTACGTGACGCCCGTCATCTCGGCTATATCGTTCCGCGTGATTGGGTAGGTGACCTCGATACCTTCCGAACAGCTTTGCCCGACTTGTCTGGCTAGGCGTAGGAGGACGCTGGCGATCCGCTCCTCCACTCCCTTGGCGCTCAATTCAGCCACCCGCTCAGTCATCTCGCGGGCCCGGTCTCCGACGGCTTTCAGCGCATTCGACGAGATTGCGGGGTAACGGCGTATCAGGTCGAGGATCTGCGCCGCCCCCCAGGAGAGMACGCTGCTGGCCTTTGCAGCTGTGGCTGTCGCAGGAAAGGGAAATTGCTGGAAGACCGCGACGCAGCCAACGAGCTCACCGGGTCCCATGAACCGGAGCGTCGTCTGCTCACCGTTCGAGTCGATCCGCGACAGCCTCACTAAACCGGTCACGACCTGGAAGAGCGGGTTGGGCTCATCACCTTGGTGGAAGACAGTCATTCCTTCCGTAAGCTGACGGTTTGTGGCTGCATCCAGCAAGGCGTCGGCCGCCTCTCGATCTAAACCACTAAATAAAACCCCCGAGGCTGCCCTGACCCTTTTCGGTCCCTGGTCCATCGCCGCTTCCCGCCCCCATTCTGCAAGTTGCTCGGTCCAGTTCCTGTTCCGCCGAGAGGGCGCGAAGCAACCCGGGCAGTGGCACGCCGTTACAAGCTGACAGGTGGCCGGGGCAATCTGGTCCCCAGACTCCTGCATCACCCGACGATCAGACGCCTTGATCCACCTCAAGGACGGGTGGCGCGCCATCATCTCGGCGGGATCGAGGTGCGTTTGAAATTCGGCATGGCCGAGCAGCTTGTTTGCGCGAGCGCAAAGAGCGTTCCGCACTTTCAGCTACGGTAAGCGAGAGCGTTTTGCGGTGACGCGAGCGACGCTGCGAGTGCTTGCGTGCTGCGGAGCTGCAGAATCCGGAGAGTGGCCTTGCATTTGGTTCGTGGCGTTGCTGTTGCGTCCGTGCTGGCGGTCTCGGTTCTTGGGCCGGCGTACGGAGAATCCGCAGCCACTCCCCCGGATACGATGGCCGAGCGGGTACTGGCCTGTGCTCCTTGCCACGGTGCGCAAGGCGAGGGAACGCGCGATCCTTACTTCCCGCGTCTCGCGGGTAAGCCCGCAGGCTACCTCTTCAATCAACTCGTGGCGTTCCGGAACGGCCGGCGGCACTACCCGCCCATGAACTACCTTTTGGCGTATCTGCCGGAGACCTACCTCCGGGACATGGCCGAGTACCTGGCCAGCTTGAACCCGCCCCTCCCGCCTCCGGCCGTTCCAGCCTTCGGCGACGAAGTCCTGGCAACAGGAAGGAAGCTGGCCACCCAGGGCGACGCTGCTCGCAACATCCCGGCTTGCACCAGCTGCCACGGCCCCAATCTGACCGGCATGGAGCCGGGCATTCCCGGCCTCCTCGGCCTCAAGCCCAGCTACATCAGCGCGCAGCTCGGCGCCTGGCGCTACGGCACGCGGACCGCCCTCTCGCCGGACTGCATGCAGGTCGTCGCGGGGCACCTCACCGAGGCGGATGTCGCGGCCGTCACCGCATGGCTCTCCTCGCGACCCGCGCCGGAGGAGCGGCGCTCCGTTCCGAATGGGACCTACGCACTTCCTTTCGCCTGCGGGAGCCAGCCCCAATGAGGAGGGACGTCGTGGCCAGCCTCGCCCGCCGGGCTATCCCGGCCCTGCTCGCCTCGCTCCTGGGCACCGCCGTCGAGGCTCAAACGGCACCGGCTGCCCGTCCCGACGCGGGCGTGCTCGCGAAGGGCGAGTACCTGGCGCGCGCCGGCGACTGTATCGCCTGTCACACCGCGCCCGAAGGCAAGCCCTTCGCCGGCGGCAGGTCCATGGCGACCCCCTTCGGCACGCTCTTCACCTCCAACATCACACCCAATCCGGAGACCGGCATCGGCAAGTGGACGGCCGATCAGTTCTACCAGATGATGCATACGGGCCGCTCGCCCGACGGCGGGCTGCTCTACCCGGCTATGCCCTTTGGCTCGTACACGAAGGTGACCCGGGCCGACAGCGACGCGATCTACGCCTACCTGATGTCGGTCGCACCGGTGAAGCAGCCGAACCGACCGCACGACCTCAGGTTTCCGTACAACAATCGCCAGCTCATCCTTGGCTGGCGCACGCTGTTCTTCCGCGAAGGCGAGTTCAAGCCCGACCCGAAGCAATCGGCAGAATGGAACAGAGGCGCCTACTTGGTTGAGGGTCTGGGGCATTGCGGGATGTGCCATACGCCGATCAATGCGCTTGGTGGCAACTCCGAGTCCCAGGCCTTCCAGGGCGGCCTGATCCCGATGCAGAACTGGTACGCGCCCTCGCTCACCTCCAACCGCGAGGCCGGGGTCGGAGACTGGAGCATCGAGGAGATCTCCGACCTGCTGCGCACCGGCGTCTCGCGGCGCGGCGCCGTCTACGGGCCGATGGCGGAGGTCACCTACAACAGTCTCCAGTACCTCACGCCCGAGGATACCCGGGCCATGGCGGTCTACCTCAAGAGCCTGGGCCATGAGGTGCCACCGCCGGTCACGTCGACTATGCCGACCGCTGAGAGCAGCCTGCTGCTCTCGCTCGGCAAGACCGTCTACGACGCCCATTGTGCGAGCTGCCACGGTGCGCAGGGACAGGGCAAGCCGCCGGCCTACCCGCCGCTGGCCGACAACCAATCCATCCAGATGTCGTCGGCCGTGAACGCGATCCGCATGGTGCTGAACGGCGGCTATCCTCCAGGCACACAGGGGAACCCGCGTCCCTTCGGCATGCCGCCCTTCGCCCAGTCGCTCTCGGACAACGAGGTCGCGGCCGTGGTCACTTACATCCGGACCACCTGGGGCAACCGCGGCGCCGCCGTCACCGCCCAGGAAGCCAATCAGCTCCGCTCCGCCCCCCTGGACTGAGGCCATGCTGAACTCTCCCCCGCTGCAGCACCGCGACGAGGAGGCCGAGCACCGCGAGGTGGCCGCCGCCGTGCGGGCTGGTCCGTCGGGTGCCCTGACGCTCGCCGCCATCGCTACGGCTATCGTCGTGGCGTGCTGGTTCGCCTTCTACCTGTTCGTCTTCCTGCCGCGCGGGAGCTGACCCGGAACGCCGATGACAACATTAGACCACGTTGACGAAGGCGCCCGCGTCGCCGAGCGGGTCGAGCGCCGATGGGCGATTTTGTCCATCGCCATCATCGTCCTTTTGGCGGGGCTGGCGGCCTTCGCCGGCATCCATCAGGCAACGATGCCACAGGCTCGCGTTGAGACGATCAAGCCGCAGACCCTCCACCTGGACGGCGAGTTCATCGAGAGTAATCTGGGCAGCGCGATCGAGCCGGACGGCTCGGTGACGGTGCGGGCCGTCGGTCAGCAGTACAGCTTCACGCCTCAGTGCATGGTTGTGCCCACCGACACGCCGGTGGTGTTCCGCGCAACGAGCCCCGACGTGGTGCACGGCTTCCTGATCCAGAACACCAACGTCAACACCATGCTGGTGCCTGGCTACGTCTCGGAGATTCCGGCCAAGTTCAGCAAGCCGGGCGAGTACCTGATGCCGTGCCAGGAGTTCTGCGGCGTCGGGCACGAGGGCATGTGGGCCAAGGTCAAGGTGGTCGACAAGCCCGAGTTCCTGAACATGACCTCGGCCAAGGGGAGGGTCACCTGTGTTGAGTAGCAGGAGGCTCGTCCTCGCTCACTTCTGGCTGGCCTTCGCGGTCTTCGGTCTCGCCCTGCTGCTCGGGGCTTGGCAGATGTTCATCCGCAGCCCGCTGCATACTTGGATCAGCAACCCCGAGTGGTACTACCGCTCGTTGACGGCGCACGGCACCGTCATGGGCTACGTGTTTCCAACGCTCGTGGCCATGGGATTCGGCTACGCCATCAGCGAGGTCTCGCTGAAGCAGCGCCTCGTCGGGCTGCGCTGGGCCTGGACGGGGTACTGGCTGGTGGTGGTCGGTGCGGTCACCGCGATGATCCCGGTGTCGCTCGGGCGGGCCTCGGTGCTCTACACCTTCTACCCGCCCCTGATCGGCAGCCCTTTCTACTACCTCGGCGTGGTGCTGGTGGTGGTGGGCTCCTGGATCTGGGTCGCCCTGATGTCGGTGAACCTTCACATCTGGAAAAAGGCGAACCCCGGCACGCCGGTGCCGCTGCCGATGTTCGCCAACGTGGCCGGCTCCTACCTGTGGGGCTGGACGGCGGTGGGGGCCGCGCTCGAACTGCTCTTGCAGATCCTGCCAGTCGCCTTCGGCCTGAAATCGACCATCGATGCGGGATTGGCGCGAGTGTTCTTCTCCTGGACGCTGCACGCCATCGTCTACTTCTGGCTGATGCCGACCTACATTGCCTACTACACAATCGTCCCGCGGGCGATCGGCGGCCGGATCTACAGCGACACCATGGCCAGGATTTCGTTCATCCTGTTCCTGGTGGTGGCGATGCCCATCGGCATGCACCACACCTTCACCGACCCGCAAGTCGGTGCGGGCTTCAAGTTCATCCACTCGGCCTTCACGGCGCTCGTGGCGTTGCCAACCCTGCTGACGGTCTTCACCATCTGCGCCTCAGTGGAGATTGCCGCCCGGCTGCGCGGCGGTCGTGGGCCGTTCGGCTGGATCAGGGCCCTGCCATGGTCGAACCCGATCATGCTCGCGGTGGCGTTCTCGTTCGTGATGCTCGGCTTCGGCGGCGCCGGCGGCCTCATCAACATGAGCTATCAGCTGGATACATCGATCCACAACACGCAGTGGATCACCGGCCATTTCCACCTGATCTTCGGTGGCGCGATCGTCATCATGTACTTCGCGATCGCCTACGACCTGTGGCCACACCTCACTGGCCGTGCCCTCACCGACCTGCGCCTGATGCGCACCCAGCTTTGGCTGTGGTTCATCGGCATGATCGTGACCACGTTTCCCTGGCACTGGGTGGGGATCCTCGGCATGCCCCGCCGCATGGCCTACTTCGATTACGGCGATCCCGCCATCGCCACGCAGGCCTTCTCGGTGACGCTCTCGGCGATCGGCGGCTTCATCCTGGTCGCATCGGGTGCCCTATTCATCCTCGTGCTGATCCGAGGTCAGCGCGCGCCGCGCGAGGAGGCTGGTGTGTACCGGTTCGCCACCGCCCTTCACCCGCCGCTGTCCGTGCCCGCGCTCAACAGCTACGCCCTGTGKCTCGCGCTCATGGTCGGCCTGACGGTGACCAACTATGGCTACCCCATCGCGCAACTCGCGTTGCGCAAGGATACGTCGGTCCCAGCTGTCTACGTGGGGGCGAACCCATGAGCGACGACGGCCTCCTCTCGCCGAGGAACCCCTGGTTCAGCGGCCCTGTCGGCATCACCGTTGCCCTGCTCGCCGGGACAGCCCTCGGGGGCTTCGTGCTGCTCCCTTACGCCCAACCGGACCTCAAGCTCGCCGGTGTCTGGGACGCGATCTGCAGCGCTGCGGGCGTGCCGAAGGCGCCTTCGTCGACGGCTCTGGTTCAGCCGGACGGCAAGCTTACGAAGGTGGTGGTCACCTCGGCGCTGCCGAGTGCTGCGGACCCGGAGGCGGTCGGACGCGGCGCGACACTCGCCCAGCAATGCGCGATCTGCCATGGGCCGACCGGGGTGAGCCGGGCCGACTCGCCCAACCTCGCCGGCCAGTACGCGCCCGTTATCTACAAGCAACTGGCCGACTTCAAAGCGGGAGTGCGGGTCAACGCGACGATGACGCCGTTCGCGGTGAACCTGTCCGAGCAGGACATGGCTGATCTCGCAGCGTACTACGCGTATCTGCCTCGGCTGTCCGGGTTCCACCCGGCCCGCGACAAGCCCGCCCCGCGGATCGTGATCAACGGCGCACCGTTGCGCAACATCGCGCCCTGTGGCTCCTGCCACGGTGTTCTCGACAACAAGACGGGCAGTCCGTGGCTGGAGGGTCAGCCTGCCGCTTACGTGAAGTCTCAGCTACAGGCATTTGCCTCAGCTGCGCGTCGCAACGACATCAGCCAGCAGATGCGGAACATCGCCCGGAGGATGACCCCGGAAGAGATCGACCAAGCGGCGGAGTGGTACGCGTCTCAGCCATCGACAGCCATTCACATCCAGTGAGTTTCTAGCCTGCAGCCTTGTCGGCAAGGCCTACGGCGAGAGGGCATGAACATCAATACGGCGTCGAGTCAGGTCCCGCAGTATGCCTTTCTGCAACAGACCGGGAGGCTGCGCCTGTGTAAGGGTGACGGGCGTGCCAAGCATGGATGATGTAGAGATTGCTCGGGCTGTGCACGTGGCTGCGGTAGTTGTCTGGATCGGCGGCTTGACGATGGCAACTACGGTAATTCTTCCTCTAGTCCGGAGTAAGGAATGGCCGGTCGAAAAGAGGCTCATCTTGTTCGAGGGAGTCGAGCGGCGCTTTGTCTGGCAGGCGCGGACCGCTGTCGTGCTGGTTGGATTGAGCGGCTTCTACATGGTCAGCCGATATGATTTGTGGAACCGCTTTGCCACGATCTCCTTCTGGTGGATGCACGCGATGGTCGCCGTATGGTTGATCTTTGCGCTGCTCCTGTTCGTGATTGAGCCATTCATCCTGCACGGCCGAGTCCGCCGGGGGCCGTCGGGCGACGAGCCGACGTTCACCCTCCTTCATCTCGCTCACTGGACTTTGCTGATATTGAGCGTCGTGACAGTATTAGCCGCGGTGGCAGGAAGTCACGGCGCCGCCTTAACACCTTAAGGACAATCGCCGCACACTCGACGGCGCTGCACCTATTCGTTCGCAAAAAATGATTTGGACGTTATCGCAGGCCTAGCTCCTTGAAAGGCTTCTTCGCCTTCTGCACGGTGGCGGTCGAGGGTAGCTGGAAGGCCAGACCCGGAGTTGACCTGTCTGGGGAGCTGACGGGCGCGGGCGGCCTATAGCTTAGCGACGAATGCCGTCGGATGTGGTTGTAGGTGTTCTGCCATAGATCGATTACGATCTGCGCCACCTTCAGTGAGTAGAAGATTTCCTGGCGCAGGCACTCGTCACGCAGCTTTTGCGGTCGTGTCCCTGATGGTGGTGTAGCTCGGCGGTAGCGGGGAAGCCCGTCCGCGCGCCTTCCACAGTGCTGTGGCGGGCGGGGCTCCTCGCGGGGTGGTCATCGGCGGTTGCCGGGTAGGCTCGGGTTGCGAGCGCCAAACCCGAACCCGAGAGACCCCCGATGACCGACGAGATGATGGCCCTGCGCGGGCTGATGGAGAAGAGCGCCGACACAGATCTCCTGCGCGAGATGATCGGTTTTGCCGCTGAGCGGCTGATGGAGTTGGAGGTGGGGGGCCCGACCGGTGCCGCCCATGGCGAGAAGAGCGCAGAGTGGTTGGTCCAGCGCAATGGCTACCGTGACCGAGACTGGCAGACGCGGGCCGGCACGGTGGAGTTGCGCATCCCGAAGCTGCGTAAGGGGTCGTACTTCCCGACGTTCTTGGAGCCGCGCCGGATGGCCGAGAAGGCGCTCACCGCCGTGATCCAGGAGGCCTACATCCAGGGCATCCGCCGGACCGAGGTGGTCCCCATCTTCCCCAACGAGGCTGCCATCACGCGCCTCGTCGGCGCGATCCTGCTGGAACAGAACGACGAGTGGGCCAGCCAGCGCTCCCGCTACATCACCCTGGAAAGCATCGCCCCAATCGGCGATGATCCCCTCGTCAGCCTGCCCACCCTGGCAGCCTAATCAATCCGGCCCCGACCGGTGATCGTGGTGGCCACGCCGAAGCTACGCCACGCCAGGGGACACAACCACGGGTGCGAACTCTCCGCCGTCCTGATAGAGGCCCAATAGCTTGGCGATGTCGCGGCCTTCGGGATCTTCGATCAGGTCCGCGAGCGTGTAGCGATCGAGCACGGCGAGGAACGCCGACAGAGCCTCTCCCAGAAAGCGTCGCAAACGGCAGGGCGCCGTGATCGCGCAAGCGCCACCCGAGAAGCACTCGACCAAGGCGAGATCGTCTTCCGTCTGGCGCACAACTGCGCCGACCACGATCTCGCCCGGCGCCCTGGCCAGCCGCAGACCGCCGCCCCGGCCCCGGATGGTGCGGATCAGGCCTAGACGCCCAAGCTGATGCACCACCTTCGTCAGGTGGCTCTCCGAGATGCCGTAGGCGCGCGCGATCTCGGCGATCGAACTCTGCCGCGGCTCGTGCAGGCCGACGTAGATCAGTGTGCGCAGGGCGTAGTCCGTATAGCGGGTCAGACGCATGGGGGCTCCATACTGCAACCCATAAGATACATTTCAGTTGCATCTTTTCAACTGACAGCCCATAAGGTTCATCGTCAGTGTACCTTTGGGAGCTGTTGATGCCCAACCCGCTCAGTCCTGCCACCATAGCCATCATCAAGGCCACCGTGCCGGCCCTTGAGGCGCACGGCCTGACGATCACGAAGCGCATGTACGAGCGCCTCTTCCAGGACGCGGCGATCCGCGACCTCTTCAACCAGTCCCACCACGGCGAGACTGGCTCGCAGCCGAAGGCCCTGGCCCAGGCAGTGATGGCCTATGCCCGCAACATCGACAATCTCGGCGTCCTGGCCGGGGCGGTGGAGCGCATCGCACAGAAGCATGTCGCGCTGAACATCCTGCCGGAGCACTATCCCTACGTGGCCGACGCGCTGCTCGGCGCTATCGGCGACGTGCTCGGCGAGGCCGCCACGCCGGAGATCTGCGCGGCCTGGGGCGAGGCGTACTGGTTCCTGGCGGAGCTGCTGATCGGCCGCGAGGCCACGATCTACCGCGATCTGTCGGCCAAGCCGGGCGGCTGGAACGGCTGGCGCGACTTCGTGATCGAGAGCGTCTCGCAGGAGAGCGAGACGATCCGCTCCTTCGTCCTGGCGCCTGTCGACGGCGGCCCGGTTCTCCGCCACCAGCCTGGGCAGTACCTGGGCTTCCTGTTCAATTTGCCGGGCCACGGCGTGTTGAAGCGGAACTACTCGATCTCCTGCGCGCCGAACGACCGGGCCTATCGCATCACCGTCAAGCGCGAGGGCCGCGCAGACGAGCCCGCCGGGATCGTCTCGAACTGGCTGCACGATCATGCCAGCGATGGGACGGTGCTGCGCGCGGCCCCGCCGGCCGGTGACTTCTTCCTCGACCAAGCGTCGAACGCCCCCGTCGTGCTCGTCAGCGGCGGCGTCGGGCTGACCCCGATGATGAGCATGCTGGAGACGATCACGGCGGCAACGCCTGAGCGGCCGACCTGGTACGTTCACGGGGCGCTCAACGGTCGTGTGCACGCGATGCGTGATCACGCGAAGGCGCTGACCACCGGCAACGAGAACGTCCGGTTGCACACCTTCTACGCGGAGCCGGAAGCGCAGGATCGGCAGGGCGATCACTACGATGCGGCCGGCCTGATCAGCGCGGACTGGCTGGTGGCGCAGACGCCCCGCGAGGAGGCGACTTACTATCTCTGCGGTCCAAAGCCGTTCCTCAGCGCGCTCGTAAATGGGCTCCAGCGTCAGGGCATTCCGGCCGAGCGCATCCGGTTCGAGTTCTTCGGTCCGGCGGATGACTTGATCGAAGAGCCGCGGCAGGCCGCCTGAGCACGATGGCGCCGCTCCTTCAGGTGAGCGGCGCCACAACCGGAGGAACGCCTGCGTGGACTACGCTCGTAGAGTGGCCGGCGCGATCCTGTCCGCCTCTGCAGATGCGGTGATCGCCTCTGACAGCGAGGGGATCATCCGCATCTGGAATCCGGGAGCCGAGCGCATCTTCGGGTACACGTCCGACGAGGCCCTCGGTCAATCGCTCGACATCATCACGCCCGAACGGCTGCGCAAGCGCCACTGGGAAGGGTACCGCAAGACCATGGCGACCGGGGAGAGCCGCTATGGTGAGGGCGCTCTCCTATCCGTCCCGGGCGTCTGCAAGGATGGGCGGCAGATCTCGCTGGAATTCACCATCGTAACGCTCAAAGACGAGCAGGGGGCGATGACCGGCATGGTCGCGGTGATGCGGGACGTCACGATCCGCTTCACCGAACTGAAGGTGCTGAGACAGCGTTTGGCCAAGGCCACCGAGGGGCGTGCCGGTCCATCGTAGCGAGGGAGCGCATCATGGTTGGGCGTACAACCAAGTTGCCTGAGATGTCGTCGGATTCTGCGGTCCCCGAACACCCTGAGTTCGGCGCGTACAGCTCTCCACCCTGTTTCATGCATGAGCTCGGCCCCGATTTCGTCAGCCCGGATGCGGAGCCTCGGCCTTCCGAACCGCGCGCCTCTGAAGTCGCCGCATCCGACTGGTCGAACGTGCGGCAGTGGCGAAAGGAAACCCGCACCGCTCTCATCGAGCGGCGGGTCAGCATCTCCGCCCAGGACCGTGTCGCCTGGAGCGAGCGCATCGGGCAGGCTCTCCGAGCCGCTTTACCCTCGAGATCCGGCATCTTGATTGGCCTCTACTGGCCCTTCAGAGGCGAGTACGATGCCCGACCCCTCCTGACAGAGCTGCGTGGAGAGGGATCACGACTGGCGCTTCCGGTCGTCGTGGAGAAGGGGCAGCCCCTCCAGTTCCGAGTCTGGTCGCCAGGTGACCGCATGATCCGCGGCGTCTGGAACATTCCCATTCCCGCCGAGGGCGAGGCCGTCGATCCTGACGTTCTGATCGCGCCGCTCGTCGGCTTCGATCCGGCTGGGTACCGCCTCGGCTATGGCGGCGGCTTCTATGATCGGACCATCGCGTTCAGGCCGACGAAGCCGCTGATCATCGGCGTCGGGTTCGCCCTCGCGCGGCTCGCGACGATTTACCCGCAAGCACACGACGTTCCTATGGACATCGTCGTGACGGAAGATGGCGTCTGGCCGGACACGGATCGATCTTGATCTCGCTGCGGAGTTGGGCTGGTGTCCGCACTGGATAGATTCTTAGTCGATACGGTTCCTACCTGTTCTGAATCGGGCCTGCGCGCTCTGGCCTATAAAGCTCTGCTGGCTGCGATTGCCGAACTGCGCATCTATGATCATTCGGGCGAGCTTCCGCTTGATGAGTGCAAACTTTCAAGGGCTCTTGGGGTCAGCCGCACGCCCATCCGGGAGGCTCTGACGATCCTGGAACACCAGGGGTTCGTACGTCGGCGGCCGCGACATGGTGTGTTCGTTGTCAAGAAGACCCGGCGTGAGATCATCGAGATGGTCTATGCCTGTGCTGCGCTGGAGAGCATGGCGGTCCGGTTGGCATGCGCCAAAGCGACAGAGGCGCAGCTCGGCGCGCTCCGTGCGAGCTTCAGTGCCTTCTATGAGGCGGATCCTCCGAGCGGATACCACCGCTACTTCGAGGCTCGTTGGCAGTTCTGCCGCCATGCCGCCACGCTCGCACATTGCGCGGAGATCCAGTCCATGCTCAACCATCTCCTGCTGCATTTGCGGAGCGTTCACGAGGCGATATTCCGCCAGAGCATCGACTTCGCATATTTACGGTCCGCCTACGGGGCCATTATTGAAGCGCTGGAGCTGCGAGACGCCGAGCGTGCGAGCCGGCTCGTCCTCGAAAGAGGCTTCAGGTTTGCTCGTGACATCGAGAGCTGCGGCAATTGTTTCGGTCCGCCGAAAGCCGTGACCTGACGATTGCGCCGCAAGATCTGTCAAGCAACCATCACCATTTAATCCTGTCCGGTCTCGTGGAAACGGATCAAAATTGTTTATCCATTACGGGCTCTAGACCGAAATAAGCCGCTTCATCTCTGTCCGATCTTGCGTCGAATCTGCTCTGAAGCGGACGGGCTGCTTTCGGCCAGACTAGGTCATGCTGAACCGCCAGTGTGTGCAAAACCGGCCGTTCGGCTTCGCGCCCATTGTTGCCGTTTAGGTTCAGCCGACATGTACCCAAAAGCAGACAATGGCTCCCGAAGGTTTCGGGACGGGATCAAGCCAGGCGCGACGGTAGACTGTCAAAATTCGATGGGCTACTTGCGGCCCATGGCGCGGATCTGGGGCGTTCGCTTCCGGGCAACTTAGTGCCGGCGGACTATAGCGTGCTGAAAGGCCGAGTCGCGGCTTAACGAGCGTTACGGGAGACCGCGATCTCGGGCTTCGTGCGACCTCCGAGATAAGCCGACCGGATTTCGTCGTTCGTCCAGAGCGTATGCGGTTCGCCTTCCAAGACGAGCCGGCCGGTCTCCAGCACGTAGCCGCGATCGGCGACCGAGAGGCCCATCCGAGCGTTCTGCTCGACCAGCAGCACTGTGGTTCCGCGGCGGCGCACCTCTGCGATGATCGCGAACACCGCCTGGACGATGACCGGTGCCAAGCCGAGCGAAGGCTCGTCGAGGAGCAGGATGCGAGGCTTGGCCATCTGGCCGCGGGCAAGCGCTACCATCTGGAGCTGGCCTCCGGATAGCGTCCAGCCCAAAGCGTCGCCGAAGCGGCGGCTGTCCGGAAAGAGGTCGAACATCGCCTCGACGTTATCGCGCAGGTCCCGCTTGGCGAGGCCGGACCGGTTGGAGGCGCCCAGAATAATATTCTCGCGGACGGTCAGGCCCGGGAAGACCCGGCGCCCTTCCGGTACGTGGGCAACGCCCAGGCGGACAATCGCCTCCGGTTTGAGGCCTTCCAGAGGCTGGCCCTCCAGCAGGATCGTGCCTGCGATGGGCCTCACCAGGCCCGAGATAGCCTTCATGGTAGTCGACTTGCCGGCGCCGTTTGAGCCGAGGAGGATCACGACCTCCCCGGTGCCGACAGAGAACGAAAGCCCACGCACGGCCGCCCCTTGTGGCTGGCCAAGGTGCACTACTCCAAGGAGTGGGATGATGCTCCGATGCCCTATTCCAGCTCTTGCGGTCACCCAAGCCGATCAGCCCAGCCACGTAGAGCAGGCACATAGCCCGGCGCGCAGAATGCGACAGACCCGCAAGGAACGGCTGCAGCCATCGATCCAGATCCTCACGCCATCCGCCAGCATCTGACATCGCGAGCACCCACGCTCATGGTCGTGGCTTGCGGATCCGCGAAAACCTCCCGCGTTCCTTCAATCTGCCAAAGTAGTGCTAAGGCAGACGCGCGGGCCTGTGCTTCGCGACCCGGTTCTTCATAGGTTTTCAATCGAAATGCGATACCCTCAGCCTCGGTCAAAGCCGATATAAGCGAGCAATAACGTGAGACTGAGCCATGTGCAGGCCACCAAGGTACGCTGAGACAAGGCGTGACGTCGCACGGCGCCATAAACGAACCATGTCAAGAGCAGCAGCAGCACGGCGGCCGCGAGCCCAGCGCGTTCGAGCATGCGGCCAGACGCGGTCAGGAAGACCGTCGCCCCAACGGTGGTGGTGACCTGCTCCCAAGTGCTCGCGTTGCGCCGGTCCAGGAACATCCCCACGAAACGAACGCAGCCGAGCACCGCGGCGACCGTGAGAAGCGCGGTGACAACGATTTCCTTCATGGCCCTCGGTTTCAGCCGCCGAGACCCGAACGCCTAGTCGTCGGGCAGATTGCCTTCACACATTGCAATTTTGGCGGCGGCCCGTAAACGGACAGCTGGTATACCAGCGCCTTGTGCCGCCTTCCGGTGCATTTGTCCGTCCCACGGGCACCTCCAGCGGCGCTGTGCGAGCGAGGGATGCGTGAGAACGTCGAATTCGGTCCGCCCGGAACATAAAACGGGAAAATCGTCAGGGTTTCGGCTGTTCAGGCCGATCCTGGCAGGCGCAACTCTTCGGGAGCGCGTGGTTGCTTGCCTCGGTGCGCTCGCGGGCATCACGCTCACCGGCCTGATCTGCGGCTTGGTCTTCGGCCACGGGCCTGACGTTCCGCTCATCGTCGCGCCGATGGGGGCCTCAGCAGTGCTGCTGTTCGCCGTGCCCGCAAGCCCGCTCGCTCAGCCCTGGTCCATCATCGGCGGCAACACGATCTCCGCCTTTATGGGCGTGCTCGCCGCTCACTTCATCTCGAACCCATTCGTCGCCATCGGCGTCGGCGTCTCGCTGGCCATTGCCGCGATGTCGCTCACCCGCTCCCTTCACCCGCCTGGCGGCGCTGCCGCCTTGACGGCGCTCATCGGTGGTCCGGCGGTCACCTCTGCGGGTTTCCTATTCCCTCTGTTCCCGGTTTGCGTGAACTCGGTCATCCTGGTCGCGCTCGGCATCGCGTTCCACAAGATCTCGCGCCGCAACTACCCGCACGTTCCGATCGCTGCGCCGGTTAACACGCATGGAACGGCGGACCTGCCCGCACCGCTCAGGGTCGGCTTCACGCCGGAAGACGTAGACGCGGCCCTGGTCGAGTTGCATGAGACGCTGGACATCGACCGCGCCGACCTCGACCGGCTCCTCAGGCAGGTCGAGCTTCGCGCGCTCATGCGGACCCAGGGCGACCTTACCTGCGGCGAGATCATGTCTCACGACGTGATTACGGTTCGGCTAGACGTTAACGCCGAGCAGGCGCGAGAGCTCCTCATCGCGCACAACATCCGGACGCTGCCGGTGGTGGACGGAGCCGACCGGCTCGCGGGGACACTTGGCCTGCGCGAGCTGACGCTGCACGGCGATGTGGGCATCGCGCAGGTGATGTCCGGTGCACAAACGGCCGGACCGGATGAGCCGGTGGTCGCGCTGGCGCCCTCTTTGACCGACGGCCGCACCCATGCGGTGGTCGTGGTGGACGAGGATCGGCGCGTCCTCGGGATCATCACTCAGAGCGACCTCCTCGCGACTCTGACGCGCCTGCTTTCCGCTAAAGCGTTCGCTCCTTCCGATACAGTGACTGCGTGAGGGTCCCTCCGGCCCGATCTTATCTGTTACTCGAAGGCTTTGGACGCACAGCGCGATCGCGCTTCGAAGAAAGGAGGTTGACGCGTGGCGCCGCCGTTGTCTTTGGCACACCTATTGCAAACGGTCTCGCTTATCTGGCAACGCCAAGTCCGCGGGATTGAGCCGATGCAAGACGCACCGCTTCTACTCCACCTGCTGCACGCGACCTTAATGGCGTCGAGCATGATGCTGACATGGCAGGTCTACAACCTCAGTAAGCCGAGGGCGGAGTAGGTCGGTTTCCGGCGTACGAGCGGTCGACGCAGGTGGCCCGACGGGAGCGTAGGTTCGTACACCTAGTCACTCAGGTGTCGGCGTGCGTCGCTAGAGCGTGGAGGAGTAAACCGTTCGATCAGTTGGTGAACGCATAGGCGCGCTCGCCGTGGCGTGCCAGATCGAACCTATCATGCTCGGCCTCCTCGATCGGGTCGCAGCGGAGTGACGAGCCCGAGGAGCCGCGCCAAGCCGAAGGCGGGGAGACCCCGGGCCGAAGGGCGGGCGCCCCGATGGCCAACGCTTGAACCGAGGGTTGCCCCAAATCCTTGCCGGACGTGGCCAGTTGGCCGCCATCACGGTGCCCGGTCCACCAAACTCGGCGATGAACCACCCCGGAGGGCCAAATCAGGCTCGATGGTCTTAACCACCGGACTGGAACATGGCTTGGAAGACGTCCTGGTGCCCCGCCAGGAGTATGGGCGCGCGCGGCAAACTCGTTCGGAGGACAGAGTCAAAACCGTAATAGGCCGCCAGGAGGCTGGCTTCTGGCACGCCGACGAGGAGGTGATGTCGTCCATCACCTAACGGAGCAGCGAGCAGCATCATGTCACGTGGATGCCCGAGCATCGCGAACTGCTCGTCGAATGAGGCCCGGATGTCGGCCCAGTCAGGGTTGTCAAAGAGGCGACGGATCCAGAGCATTCCGATCTCCGATCAAGGCACGGCAGCTCGTCACGGTCATTGTGCGCCGATATCTCCATGCGGACGGGTCCGAAATCCGCTTGGGGTCTGGATCAGGATGAGCCCGGGGTCGTGCTGCCCTGACGGGCAGCAGGCTAAACGTGCGTCTTCTCGTACCGCCTTCGCGCCCCTCGGATCGTGCGATGGCTGAGAAAGGCTCGGCGCTCCCGTTCGGACTGCACGACGGTTGCCCGAACCTGCAACAAGTCCTTGCGCGTCAGGAGGCCGACAAGAGCGCCGCTCGTTGGATCAGTCACAGGAACGCGTCCCTGACCAGTGGCCATCATGATGTCGAGAGCGCGAGCAACCACGTCATCCGGGTGAGCGACGGCTAACGCCGCGTCGGAGACCCACTCATCAAGGATTTCTCCTGCATGCCGCCCCTCGGTCTTCCAGCGCAAGGCGTCCCCGCGGCTGACCATGCCGACGGGCCGGCGCGCGGCATCGACAACAGGGTAGGCGTGATGTTGGCCTACCTCGATGGCTCTGACAGCCTCCTCAATGGTTTGCCCCGCATCCAGGACATCAACCTCGCGGACCATCACCTCGCCGACACGAGTTAACTCGTAAGGGTCGACGCCGTATTCGCGCGTAATGTGCTGTCCGCGCCGTGCGATCTTCTCCGTCAGAATTGATCGTTTTAGGAGCAGCACCGTCACGGCATAGGCCGCGACCGTGGCGGCAAGCAGTGGTGCTAGGCTATGAACGTCACCGGTGAGTTCGACAGCAAAAAGCGCTCCCGTGAGGGGCGCGCGCATGGTGCCACCCAACATTCCGGCCATGCCCAAGAGAGCCCAAAACCCTGGCGCACCGGGTAGCGCGAGGCCCACAAGCCACCCCATGGCGCCGCCGAGGATCAGCAGGGGTGCCAAAACGCCACCTGATGTGCCGGAGGACAGGGCGACCAGCCAGATTGCCGCCTTCACCAAGAGGATCGCGAACACCGCTTTGGCGACGAGATTCCCGGTCAGGAGATCGGCGATGACGTCGTAGCCGACACCGAGTGCGCGCGGCTCTATGAGGCCGCCGAGGCCGACGAAGAGGCCACCGATGGCTGGCCACCACATCCAGTGGATCGGCAGACGTTCGAACGCATCTTCCAGGGTGTAGAGCAGCTTCGTCAGGAGGCCTGACTGCAGTCCAGCCAGTACACCAACCCCGGCGCAGGCGAGCAGCCCCCACCAAGGCAAAGCCGGATCGTTGGCGAAGGGGAAGAGAGGCCCGACGCCGAAGAACAGCGGCCGCCAGCATGTCGCTGTCATGGCTGCCGCCGCAACGGGGATGAAGCTGCGCGGCCGCCACTCGAACAGCAGCAGCTCGACGGCTAACAGCACGGCCGCGATGGGCGTCCCGAAGATTGCCGTCATGCCGGCTGCGGCACCGGCGACGAGGAGCGTCTTCCGCTCGGCCGCACTGAGATGGAAGAACTGGGCGAACAAGGAGCCGATCGCTCCGCCCGTCATGATGATCGGGCCTTCTGCGCCGAACGGGCCGCCGGTACCGATCGAAACGGCGGAGGAAATCGGCTTGAGCACGGCGACCTTGACCGACATGCGGCTGCCACCGATCAGAATGGCTTCGATGGCCTCGGGGATGCCGTGACCGCGGATCTTTTCCGATCCGAAGCGGGCCATCGCCCCGATGATGAGGCCACCCACGACGGGCACGAGGACCATCCAGGGCGTGCGTGCCGCGTGCGCCAGGGAGGTCGGTGTCACATCGAACCGGCCGAACCAGGCCAGGTTCGTGACCACGGCAATCAGTTGGATGAGGAACCAAGCCGCGACAGTTCCGCCAGTGCCGATGACGAGCGACATCGCGAGAAGGACCAGAACGCGACGGTCGGTCGTGAAATCGCCTAAGGGGCGCCGCGATATGGTGCCGGCGGCTTCTCTGTGACCGGCCGCACCTGAGTTCGAGAGGTCCTGCTGCATGGCGATCCTGCTTGACGTTCTCGGCTATATACGTCGTGATACGATACAGTCCAGGGCTAGCGGCTAGGGAGGTGCATTGATGGCTGCAAACCAGCCGGCATTGGAGGGCATGACGCGTGAGCAGTATGCAGCCATCGCTGCTTTCCGCTTCCAGCTCCGGCGCTTTCTTGTCTTCAGCGAAGCCGCGGCACTCTCGGCCGGAGTGCCGCCACAACAGCACCAAGCTTTGCTCGCGGTTGCGGGCTACATGGGATTGGAGCCGCCGACCGTCGGCATGATCGCCGATCAGCTTCTGATAGCTCCCCATACGGCTGCCGAACTGGTCTCACGCATGGTCGAGGCCGGCCTATTGACCAAGACGCGTGGCACGCAAGACCGGCGGCGGATGGAGCTTGCCCTCACGCCAAAGGCTGAGATCCTTCTAGGCGAGTTGACTGCGGCCCACCTTGAGGAACTTCGGACCATGGAGCCGGCGCTCATCCGGGCACTGGGACGGCTCAGCCGATCTCCGACGTCGTCTTAAAAATGGCAGAAGGGCTCAGTCTACTCCGACTCTTGCGAACCCGACCGCGTCGCAAACGATCACCGGTCAGCGTTGATCCGCTGAGCAATCGCCGGCACCGCGGGCGTCGGCCAATACTTGGAGATGGACCGTGAAGCGGCTCACTCGGCACCTCATGGCTCCGGACCACTGAAGTGAGTGATCCGGAGCCCGATGCTGTATTTCGAGAGCGGCTGCTCCGCGTCGTCGGCGAGGAACTCCGTCCCTTTGTCGAGAAAGCGACTGGAGCCGAGCTTGATGCTATTGGCCGCCAGTATAACCGGTTCAGGACTGGCGTGCCGCTGAAGGGCCTCGAGGCAAACGGGACCCATCCAGCGCCGAAGCTGCCGGAAGGTCTGTGGAAGAAGCGCTAAAGGCAAAGCGGTCAGACGACCGCAAATTTTCCGGTGGACGCGTTACCTACTCTCATCCGACAGCGAGCAGTGGGTCCGCTTGCAAAGTGAGAGCAAATCTAACCTTGGACGGCATAGGATGTCCGCAGAGGGTCACTAAGAGGCATTCGTCCGTGCCGCGCAGAATGTCCGCTTCACCGCCCTGCAATTCTTGAAGCGGATCGGCAGCTTTCGGCCAATTTCAGTCATCTAGAGCACCTCAGGCAGCCTGTAAGCAGACGTTCCAAAAGCCGAATGGACCACAAGCCAGCGTTACATTTTAACCTTGGCCATTGCAGTTAATATCATTTAAGGCTGCTGGCGGGCTGTAATCCATCCCAAACGACATATCTCCGCGATCGATTCGCCGCCCCTCTATGAGGTGAACCAAAACGCCGGTACATTTCCTGTCGAGCCTCCAGGAGGGAGTTCGGTCTAACCGCCTGGAAAATCGAGAGTGGCAGAAAACGGCGGAGTTTCCCTCCGTCTTGGCCATTTCCGGTTCACTTGCGGTGAGGCACAAAGCGGATACACAACTGAGCGACGCACGAGCGCTAAGTGCTTGATTAAATTGAGGCACCGAGGGTGGGTTAGACTTTCCCCTCAGCTCCACCAGGCCTTCCTGGTGAAAATTTAGCGTCTTGGTCTACGTGGCGATAGTGCCACCGCGGGCTGGGGCTTAGCGCCGACCCGCAGGGTCTCCGGCTGGTCCAGTCACGGTTCCGCCGGCCGCCCTCAGGCCCGAAGACGCTGTCGTTCTCGCGGTCGCGAACGTCGTTTTCCCGGATCCCGAGAGACGCGGATCCAGAGACCGGTTCACACCTGAGCGGGAGACGCGGGTTCATGACGAATCCGCGCTGTCGAGGAGCCGTGCCGCGTCCCGCCCGGACCAGAAACGAGCGCCTTCTCGACCCGCTCTCCCTGATCTTCCGCAACCCCGCGCCGCTGCGGCTGGCCGGCGCCTCGGCGATCTTCGGGGCGATCCAGCTCATCCTGAGCGCTTTCCTGGTCACCTACCTGGTGCGGGTCGTCGGGCACGACCTGATCGCCGCGGGCGCGCTGCTTTCGGCGAGCCAAGTGGTCGGCGTCCTCGGGCGTCCCGCCTGGGGGTTCGTGGCCGACCGTACGCGGGCCTCGCGCAGGGCGTGGCTCGGGCTGAGCCTCGGCATGGCGCGGAGCTGCATCCTTACGGCCGCCCTCCCACTCCTCGGCCCGTTCTGGCTGTCGCTGCCCGTGGTGCTGGTCTTCGGGGCGACGGCCACGGGCTGGAACGGCGTCTCCCTGGCGGAGATCATGAGCGCGGCCACGAGCGGCGGCCTGCTGTTCACCTATGGCGGCATCGTTGTCGGGCCGGCGTGGTTCGGCGCGCTGGCGCACGCGGCCGGGTTCGGCGCCGCCTTCCTGACGCTGGCGCTCGGCGCACTGATCGCGGCGCGGCTCGTAGGCCGGTCACTGCGACCGGGGACCCGGTGATATCTGGTCGCCTGCCACAGGGCGACAAGGTCGTGCGAGCGTCCTCGATCGCGGCGGGCATCGAGGGCCTGTGCGGCGGGCGGCGACGTCGGCGATGATCGGCACCGCGCCCGGTCCATTCGGCGTCGCTGCTGGACGCCCTATACCGCTCTCATGCGTGACAGTCCGATCTTCTCGCTCCCGCTCCTCGATCGCCTCGGCGACAGACTGCAAGCCGATGTCGCGGCGGGCGCCATCGCGGGGGCCGACCTGATCGTCGGCGGCGCGGACGGGGAGATCTGGCGGCGCACCGTCGGCTTCCGCGACAGCGTCGCCGGTGACCGCCTCGAGCCTGACGCGGTCTGGCGCATCTACTCCATGACCAAGGTCATCGTGTCGGTGGTCGCCCTCGTCCTCGCCGAGCGCGGCGACCTGCGCCTCGACCAGCCCGTTGCCGACTTCATCCCCGCCTTCACGCACCTCTGCCGGTTGAACTCCGACGGCACGCGCGTCCCGGTCGCCACCGCGCCGACCCTTCAGGACCTCCTGCGGCACACGACCGGGATCGCCTACGGCTATCTCGGCGACGGACCGACGCGCCGGGCCTACGAGGCAGACGGGCTGCTCAGCGAGGATCTCGACAACGCCGCCTTTGCGCAGCGGATCGCGCGCCTGCCGCTGGAGCACGAGCCCGGCACCGTCTGGCACTACTCCCACGCCACCGACGTGCTCGGCCGGGTGCTGGAAGTGGCCGGTGGCGCGGATCTGCAGGGTGTGCTCGACGAGACTCTCCTCGGGCCACTCGGCATGGCCGACACCCGCTTCCGGATCCCGGCTGAGAGGGCGGGTCGCGTGGCGCAGCCGCTGCCGCAGGCGCCTGGGCAGCGGCCGGCCTTCCACGATCCGAGCCTGCCCCGGCGCGGCCAGAGGGGCAACGGCGGCCTCGTCTCGACCGTGTCGGACTATGCCGCGTTCCTGCGCATGATGCTGAACGGCGGCAGCCTCGGCGGCGTGTGGGTTCTGGCGCCGGCGAGCGTACGGCTCATGACAGCCGATCATCTCGGGACGACGATCGCGAAGGGGGCCTACTACCCGCCTGGTCCGGGCTACGGCTTCGGGCTCGGGGTCGCGGTGCGGCTCGTTGCAGGCGAGGCGCCGTTTCCCGGCAGCGTCGGCGACTGGTTCTGGAGCGGGGTCGGCGGCACGTACTTCTGGGTCGATCCGGCGGCGGGCTTCTTCGCGCTCCTGATGATGCAGACCTCCTCGGCCGCGCAGCGCCAGCACTACCGCACGCTGACCCGCGCCATGGTCTACGCCGCGCTCGACGCCCCCTGAGCCGGGAAGGTCGCGCTACGATCGTTCCGCAGGTCGCTTCATGGCCGAGCGCGGCCCGTCCGCTTCGAATCCGTTCACCTGAACGGCGGACAGGCTTCGCGCTGGTCTGAAACCGGTGGCGTGACCGTTGCAATGGCATGTCCGCTTCGGCAGACAGCGCACCGGACATCCGTCCGGGACGCCGGAGCGGATCGCGACCCCGGAGAGGATCATGACGGACCAGTCCGCAGGGGCGGTGGTGCGAAGTCTGCGACGTCGATGAAGGCTGGCGACGAGGGGGATCGCGTGGGCGCGATCTGCCAGGCGATGCGACGGGCCATCGTGGAACGGGCGCTCGCCCCCGGCGACCGCCTGCCGGAAGACGCCCTCGGCGAGCGGTTCGGGGTCAGCCGCACGATCGCCCGGCAGGCCCTCCTGCGGCTGGCCGGGGAAGGCTTGGTCGACCTGCGCCGCAACCGCATCGCCGTCGTGGCGACCCCGAGCTGGGAGGAGGCGCGCGACACCTTCGACGTGCGCGTCGGCCTGGAGCGGCTGGTGGTGCGCCGCCTCGCCGGGCAGCTCAGCGCGGAGCAGCGTCAGGGGCTGCTGGACCAGATCGCGCGCGAGGAAACCGCCCGGAGCGGCCCCGAGGCGCTGTCGATCCGGCTCGCCACGGAATTCCACCTGATGCTCGCCGAGATGACCGGCAGCGCCGTGCTGACCCGCTACGTCGCGGAGCTCGGCTATCGCTGCGCCCTGATCCTGTCCCTCTACAGCCGGCCGCATTCCTCGGACTGCGCCGTGAGCGAGCACCGCGACATCGTCGCCGCCCTGGTCGCGGGCGACGCCGAGCGCGCCGCCGCGCTCATGGACCACCACCTCGACGCGGTCGCCGAGCGGGCGCGCATCGTCCCGCCGACCCCGCGCGAGCGCGACCTCGGACGCCTGCTGGCGCCCTACGTCGCGGGCGGCGGGGCCTGACCCCCGGTATCAGGCCGTGAGGCCGTGCTTGGTCAGCAGGCGCTCGGCGCTGTCGTTCCAGACCTCCATGCCGACGATCAGCCCGTCGCGCACGGTGAAGCGGTCGACGTAGCGGTTGCCCTCGAATGGCGTGCCGTCCGGCCACGCGCCGTACAGGGTGCCGAGGCTGTAGACCGTGGTGACGCCGTCGCCCGGGACCACGTCCAGCCGCTCCATCCGTTTCTTCACCCAGGCGTAGCGGCCGGCATTGAAGGCCGTGACCTCGGACGGATGGTTGAAGACCCGCGCGCCAGTGAACACGATCCGGGTGCCCGGCGCCATGTAGCGCGCGGCCGTCTCGGGGTCCGGGACCATCGAGGCCTCGAGATAGGCGGTGACGTTGGCGGCATCGCGGGCGGTCGCCGCATCGTGGGTCACGTCGGTCATGGCAGGCCTCCTGTCCGCCCAAGGTGCCGCAAAAGCCGCGACAGTGCATGCAGGAAGTGTATGCACTTTGACGCCGGATTGAGCACACGGTGCCTCGAGGGATACACTCATCGGGCCGTGCGGCTGCCGAACCTGCCAATTCCCGGTGGCATGGAGGTTGCGCTCGGCAGGCTGCGCCCCGCCCTCGGAGACACGCCATGGCCTCCTTCCTGCCCCCGACCCTGCGCCGCTTCGCGGTGACGACGAGCGCGCTGCTCGGCCTCGCCGTCTCGACCGCGCAAGGTGCCGACACCGTCAAGATCGGGCTCGTGACCGCCCTGAGCGGCCAGTCCGCGAAATCCGGCGAGGCGATCTCCCGCGGGATCGGGCTCGCCATCGACGAGATCAACGCCAAGGGCGGCGTCCTCGGACGGCCCCTTGAGCTGGTGGCCCGCGACGACGAGGCCAACCCGTCCAAGGGCGTGCTGGCGACCCGCGAGCTGATCCAGCGGGTCGGCGTCGTCGCGGTGGTCGGCGGCCTCGACACGCCGGTCTCGATGGCGATCGTGCCGATCGCCAACCAGATGAAGGTGCCGTTCATCGGCCCCTGGGCGGCCGGCACCGGCATCACCCGCAACGGCGCCGCCGACAACTACGCCTTCCGCGTCTCGGCGGTCGACGCCCTCGTCGACGAGGCGCTGGTCGCCTACGCGGTGAAGACCTACGGGGCGAAGAGGCCCGGGATGATCCTCGTCAACAACGCCTGGGGCGAGTCGAACCAGAAGGGCCTCAAGGACGCCCTGCAGGCAGCCAACCTCCCGGCGGCGGGCATCGAGAAATACGAGGCTAACGACGTCGACATGGTGCCCCAGCTGTCCCGGCTGAAGGAGGCCGGCGCCGACACGCTGTTCCTCGTCGGCAATGTCGGACCCTCGGCCCAGGTGGTGAAGTCCCTTGACCGGATGGGCTGGTCGGTGCCGGTCGTCTCGCATTGGGGCCCGGCGGGCGGCCGCTTCGACGAGCTCGCCGGCCCGAGCGCCGCCAAGGTGCACTTCATCCAGACCTTCACCTTCGCGGGCAACACCTCGCCGAAGGCGAGCGCGGTGCTTGACGCGCTCAAGGCCAAGTACCCGGCGATCAAGTCGATGGCCGACGTCACGCCCGCCGTCGGCATCGCCAACGCCTACGACGCGACGCACCTGCTGGCGCTCGCCATCCAGGCCGCCGGCTCCACCGAGGGTCCAAAGGTCCGCGACGGCTTCTACAAGATCGGCACCTATCCGGGCCTGATCAAAACTTACGACACGCCCTTCGCCCCCGGCCAGCACGACGCGCTCGGCCCGAAGGATTACGTGTTCACCCGCTTCAAGGACGGTGAGATCGTCGCGGTGACCAACTGAACCCGGCGATGCTGACCTCCATCCTCGTCAGCGGCCTCGGCCTCGGCAGCATGTACGGGCTCGTGGCCCTGGGCTTCCACGTGACCTATGCGGTGTCGGGGACCGTGAACTTCGCGCAGGGCAGCGTCGTCACCCTGGGGGCGGTCCTGGCCTACGCGCTCGGCGTCACCCTCGGCTGGCCGATGCCCGCGGCGATCGTCCTGGCGCTCGCCGGCTGCGCCCTGTTCGGCCTCGTGGTCGAGCGGGCGCTGGTCCGGCCGTTCGTGGCGCGCGGCTCGGATGCGTGGCTCCTGGCGACGGTGGCGGGCGGCATCGTCCTCGACAACACCGTGCTGTTCACCTTCGGCAAGGAGCCGCGCAGCCTGCCCTCGCCGCTGGCCACGAAGCCGGTGGAGATCCTCGGGACCGGCATCTACCCGCTGCAGCTCGTGATCCCGGTGGTCGGGATCGCCCTGGCCTTCGCGATCCGCACGGTGTTCCGCCGGACCGATCTCGGCCGCGTCCTGCTCGCCGTGGCGCAGAACGCCGACGCCGCCCGCCTGATGGGGATCGACGTGCGCCGCACCGTGGCCTGCGCCTTCGCACTCTCGGCGGTGCTCGCCGGCATCGCGGGCCTGCTGATCGCGCCGCTCTTCTCGGTCTCGGCCGAGCTCGGCACGCTGTTCGGCATCAAGGCCTTCGCGGTGGCGATCCTCGGCGGCATCGGCTCCGCCACCGGGGTGATCCTGGCCGGGCTGCTCTACGGCCTCGTCGAGGCCGGCGTCACCGCGACTCTCGGCTCGACCTACACGCAGCTCGTGGTGTTCTCGGTGATCGTCCTGGCCCTCACCCTGCGCCCCGACGGCCTGCTCGGCCGCGCCGCGGTCAACAAGGTCTGACGCGATGCCGTACCTGCGCTCGGCCCCGGCGATGCGGCTCGGCATCGCCGGCCTCACTGCCGCCGCGCTCGGCCTCGTCGCGCTGACCGCCGGCTACAGCCATTTCGTGATCGCCCTTGTGGCGCTGACCACAGTGGCGGGGGTCGGCCTCAACGTGCTCCTCGGTCTGACCGGGCTGATCTCGTTCGGCCAGGCCGGCTTCTACGCGATCGGCGCCTACGCGAGCGCGATCCTGACGCTCCACGGCCTCAGCTTCTGGCTGGCGCTCCCGGCGGCGGCGCTGATCACGGCGCTCGTCGGCGGCCTCGTGGCGGTGCCGGCGATGCGGGTGAAGGGCCCCTACCTCGCCATGCTGACGATCGCCTTCGGCTTCATCGTCGAGCACGGGCTGATCGAGGGCGGCGAGCTGACCGGCGGCCAGAACGGCCTCGTCGTCACCGACGCGCCGACGCTCCTCGGCGAGCCGCTCTCGCCGGCCGGACTCGCGGTGCTGGCGGTGCTCGCCGCCGGCGCGAGCCTCGTCGGGTTCGACCTCCTCGCCCGCAGCCGCCTCGGCCGGGCGATGCGCGCAGTGCGCGACGCCGACGTCGCCGCGGCGGCGCTGGGTTTCGACCCGGTCCGGGTGAAGACCCTGGCCTTCGCGATCTCCGCCGCCCTGACCGGGCTCGCGGGGGCTGTCCTGCCACCGCTGATGCTGTTCATCGCGCCGAGCTCGTTCCCGTTCTCGCAGTCGATCCTGTTCGTCCTCTCGGTGATCGTCGGCGGCGCCGGCACGGTGCTCGGCCCGCTCCTCGGGGCGCTCGTCACCGTGCTGCTGCCGGAGGCGCTGTCGGGGCTCGCCGAGTACCGCCTGCTGTTCTTCGGCGTCGCCACCCTGGTGGTGCTATGGCTGGTCCCCTCGGGGCTGGTCGGCAGCCTCGCCCGCCTGCTGCCCCGGGGCCGGGACGCGCCGGCCGCCGCGGAGGGCGGGGAGGCGGCGCTGCCCGGCACGGCGGCGCGCGAGGCCCTCGTCCTCGATCGCATCGGCATCCGCTTCGGCGGCATCACGGCGGCGGAAGGCGTCGACCTCACCGCCCGGCCCGGGGCGGTCACCAGCGTGATCGGCCCGAACGGGGCCGGCAAGACCACCGTGCTGAACATGGTCTCGGGCTTCTACCGCCCGAGCGCCGGGGCGATCCGGCTGGGCGGGCGCGACCTCGCCGGCCGACCCGCGCACGTCGTCGCCCGCGCCGGCATCGCGCGCACCTACCAGACCACGCGCCTGTTCGGCTCGCTGCCRGTGGCCGACAACGTCGCCCTCGGGCTCGCGCCGGGCCGGCTATGGCGCCGCGCGCGGGCGCGGGACCGCGC
>NZ_JBFULS010000070.1:0-26452 GCF_054049775.1 Methylobacterium sp. P5_C11
GACGCAGCGGACCATGCAGCGGACGATCGAGGAGATCACCGCCCGGGTCGAGGAGAACGTCCAGACCTTCCAGCAGATCGTCGCCTCGACCAACCAGCAGCAGCTCGGCATCGAGCAGGTGATGGGCGCGCTCCAGAACATCCGGCAGGCCAGCCAGCAGACGGCGGCGGGGACGCGGCAGGTGGAGGCGGCCTCGGCCAACCTCACCGAACTCGCCCAGGCCCTCATGGCCCTCGCCGAGCGATATCGGCACTGAGGCGGGCTGCGCCTTGGCCGAGGACATCCGCCAGCTTCTGCTCGCCGCCTTCGACGTCGAGCACAGGGAGCACGTCACGGCGATCCGCGGGGCGCTCGGCAGCGCCACGCCGGACTGGAACGACGTGTTCCGTCGCGCCCACAGCCTGAAGGGCGCCGCGCGGGCCGTCGATCTCCCTGCGGTGGAGGCCGTCGCGCACCGCCTGGAATCGCTGTTCGAGGGCGTGCGCACCGGCGCCCACGCCCTCGACCGCGAGGCGGCCAACGCCGTCCACCTCGCCCTGGACCGGATCGAATCCTACGTTGCGGGTCTCAAGGACGGGGCCGGCCCGGACATGCCGGCCGACGCCCTGGCGGCCCTCGGCCACGTCCTCGGCCTTCCCGGCGAAGCGCCGGCGAAGCCGGCGCCGCCGGATCTGGGGCCGCCTCTACCAGCGGGTGCGGCCCCAGATCCCACACCGGACCCGCCCTCCGCTCCGGCCGCCCCGCTCCCCGCCCCGTCCCCCGCTTCGGCCGCATCGAAGCCGGGCTCCGAGCCGGCCGAGGGCTCCGCCGCCATCCTGCGCGTACCGGCGGAGGCCGTGGAGGCCCTGGCCCGGGCGAGTCACGACCTCGCCAGCACCCTGGCGGGCCAGGCGCATGCGTCAGACGGCTTGGCTCGCCTCGCCCGCCTCGCCCGCGATCTGCGCCTCGGTGCCGAGACCCTCGCGGCCGGGGCGGACGCGGAGCGGCCCGAATGGCGCGCCCTGGCGGYCCGGGCCGGCACCGTCGCCCGCGAGGCGGCGGATCTCGCGCGGCGCCAGGCGTCGGCGACGAACGCGGTCGAGGGGGCCGCTGGCCGCGTCCGCGCCGCCGCGGAGCGCCTCGCCCTCGTTCCGGCGGAGACGGTCCTCGGCCCCCTCGCCCGCTCGCTCCGCGAGACCGCCCGGGAGCAGGGCCGCGAGGTCGATATCGACCTGCACGGCCTCGATCTGCCGGTGGAGCGCGGCACCCTCCAGGCCCTGAAGGATCCGCTGCTCCACGCCCTGCGCAACGCCCTCAGCCACGGCTGGCAGTCGCCGGAGGTGCGGCGGGCCGCCGGCAAGCCGGAGGCCCTGGTCCTGGGGCTGGAGGTCTCGGTGCGCGGCTCCCGCCTGCAGGTCACCGTCTCCGACGACGGCCCGGGGCCGGACCTCGCTCGGATCGAGGCCGCGGCCCGGGAGCGCGGGCTGCTCGCCCCCGGGACTCCGGCCGACTCGGAAACGCTGCTGCGCCTCGTGTTCGAGCCCGGCTTCTCGACCGCGGAGGCGATCGATACCCTTGCGGGGCGGGGCTACGGCCTCTCGGTGGCCGCCGACGCGGCCCGCCAGCTCATGGGCAGCGTCCGCCTGGAACCGCGCGAGCCGGTCGGCACCGCCCTGATCTTCAGCCTGCCGCTGTCGGCGGCCCGGCGCAGCCTGCTGCTGGTCGAAGCCGCAGGACGCACCTATGCGCTGCCGGGAGACTCCGTGGCGCGCCTGCTGCGCCTGTCGCGCGCCGGGCTGCCGGTGGCGATGGGCCGGACGATCCTGCGGCTCGGCGAGGGGGATGCGGCGACGAGCCATCCGGTGACTGACCTCGCCGCCGTCCTCGGCCAAGCCGCCGATCCGGCCGATCCCGGCATGCTGACCGCCGTGGTTCTGCGGGTGGGCCGGGGCCGCCTGGCCCTCTCCGTCGACCGCCTGCACGATGTCCGCCCGCTCCTCGTCCTGCCCGCACCGGCCTTCGGAGCCGATCCGGGCCTGATCGCCGGCACGGCGGTGCTGAACGGCGATGTGCCGGTGCTGGTGCTCGACCCCGAGGGGCTCGCGGCACGCGTCAATGCCGGATCGCTGGAGGGTGCGCCCGGAACGATGGGGCCGGATCCACGTTCGACGACTCACGCCGGGCCGCGGACGTCCGCGCGGGCGACGATCCTGGTCGTCGACGATTCGATCACCACCCGAACGTTGGAGAAGGGAATCTTGGAAGCCGCCGGCTACCGCGTGGTCGTGTGCGTCGACGGGCAGGACGCCCTCGAGCGGCTGCGTGCCGAGATCGAGCCCGTGGACCTCGTGCTCGCCGACGTCGAGATGCCGCGCCTCGACGGGTTCGGCCTGCTCCAGGCCCTGCGGGCCGATGCCCGCTTCGCCCGGCTGCCGACGATCCTGATGACCTCCCGCGGGGATGCGGCCGACGTCGCCCGGGGCCTCGATCTCGGCGCCGACGCCTACCTCACCAAGCAGAAATTCGACCAGCGCCAGCTCCTGGATACGATCGGGCAGCTCCTATGACCCCTGTCCGCGTGATGCTCGTGGAGGACAGCCTCGTGGTGCGCGAGCTGCTGCGCCACATCGTCTCCCGCGATCCCCGCCTCGAACTCGTCGCCGCCGTCGCCTCCGGCGAGGAGGCCCTCGACAAGCTCCGGACGGTGCGGCCGGACGTCATCTCGATGGACATCCGCTTGCCGGGCATCGACGGCCTTGAGACGACGCGCCGGATCATGGCCGAATTCCCGACCCCGATCGTCGTGGTCGCCGATTCGGTCGAGGATTCGTCGCTGCGCATCTCGATGAACGCGCTGCGGGCCGGCGCCCTGTCGGTGGTCGAGAAGCCGGTGGCGACGACCCATGCCGGCTACGAGGGCGTGGCCGGTGCGATCTGCACGCAGCTACGGATCATGGCCCAGGTTCCGGTGATCCGCCGGCGGCCGATCGGTACCGAATGGGCGGGCCGCGTCGCCGCCCCCCAGGCGGCGCCCGTCGAGCTGCCGGGGCAGGCCCCGAGCCTCCTCGGCATCGCCGCCTCGACCGGGGGCCCCCCGGCGCTCGCGCGGGTGATCGGTGCCCTGCCCAAGGACTTCCCACTGCCGGTCCTGGTCGTCCAGCACATGGGTGCGGCCTTCATGGACGGGTTCGCCAGCTGGCTCGACAGCGTCGTGACCCTGCCGGTGGCGCTGGCCCGGGACGGGGAGCGGACCGAACCGGGCCGCGTCTACGTGGCTCCGGGCGACCGCCACCTGGAGATCGGTTCGGGCCGCATCCTGCGGGTGATCGACTCCGCCCCGGTCTCGGGCCAGCGGCCGGCCGCCACCGTGCTGTTCCGCGCCATGGCCCGGCAATCGGGTGCTTCCGGCATCGGCGTGCTGCTCACCGGCATGGGCGAGGACGGAGCCGTCGGTCTCGCCGACATGCAGAAGGCCGGCGCCCAGACCGTGGCCGAGCACGAGAGTACGGCGGTGGTCTACGGCATGCCCGCGGCGGCGGTCCGGCTCGGGGCGGCCCGGGCCGTCCTCCCCCTCGATCGCATCGCCGACCACATCCTGCGGCTCGTGGACACGGGCGCGCGGCCATGACGGCGGCCGGGGCGGCCGCGATGCCGGCTCGGATCCTGCTGGTCGAGGATTCGGAGACACAGGCCCTGGAGCTGCGTCTGCTGCTGGAGGCGCACGGGTTCTCGGTGGAGCGCTGCCCGTCGGCCGAGACCGCCCTCGACCACCTCAACCGCAGCCAGCCCGACCTCGTGGTGGCCGACTACCACCTGCCGGGTATGAACGGCGACGAGCTGATCCGGCAGATGCGCCTGTCCTTGCGCACCCGGGCGCTGCCCGTCCTGATGCTGACCGGCGGCAGCGGCGGCGAGCGACAGGGACTGGAGAGCGGCGCCGACGCCTACCTGCCGAAATCCGCCGACCGCGACCTGATGATCCTGCGCATCCGCGCCTTGCTGCGCGAGCGCCGCGCGGCGGGCGACGGCGAGGGGCCGGGTGCGGCCGCCTTCCGACGCGGGCGGATCCTGGTGATCGACGGTAGCGCCACCTACCGGACCTTCCTGGCCGGACTGATGGGGCAGGACGGGCACCATGTGGCGACCGCCGACGGGGCGGAGGCGGCGCTCGCCGTCCTGGACGCGGCCGCCGGAGACCAGGCCTTCGACTGCGTGACGGTCGATCTTCTGGGTCACGCCTATGACGGCCTCGCGCTCTGCCGGGCGATCAGCCAGCGGCGCTCCGGCCAGGCCGCGGGGGCGGGCTTCCACCTCGTCGGCATCGCCGGGAGCGATCCCGCCAAGGACTTCCTGGTCGAGGCCTTCGCGGCCGGGGCGGACGACGTGGTCTCGAAGACCGACGCCGAGGTCCTGGCGCTGCGGGTGCGCGGCTTCGTGCGGCGACGGCTGCTCGAGGAGGACGACCGGCGCATCGCCGGCCAGTTCGGCGAGCGCGAGCGGGCCGTGGAGCGCGCCCGCGCGGAAGCCGAGGCGTCCGAGGCCCGTGCCCGCCTCGCCGACGCCCTGGAGCGGGCGAACCGCGACCTCGCCGACRCCAACCGCCAGCTCACCGACGCGCAATCCAAGCTCGTCCAGGCCGCCAAGATGGCGTCCCTGGGCGAGCTGGTCGCCGGCATCGCCCACGAGATCAACAACCCGCTGGCCTTCATCCTGGCGCATCAGGGCACGGTGGAGCGCCTGCTCGGCGAACTGCCGGACGCTGCGCCGGAGGCGGCCGCCCGTGCCGTCGACAAGGCCCGGCAGCGGGTCGGCTCGATGCGGATGGGCCTGACCCGGATCCAGGATCTGGTGTTGAACCTGCGGAAGTTCTCTCGCCTCGACGAGGGCGAGCGCGCCCTCGTCAACGTACCGGAGGCGATCGAGACGGTGCTTGCCCTGATCCAGCACAAGCTCGGCGATCGGATCGCCGTGGAGCGGGCCTTCGCCGGCCGCTCTGAGATCCACTGCACGCCCGCGCTGCTCAACCAAGTGGTGATGAACATCCTGGGCAACGCCGCCGACGCGATGCCGGAGGGCGGGATGATCCGGATCACCACCCAGTCGAACCCCGAATTCGATGAGATCCGGATCAGTGATACCGGTCCGGGCATCCCGGATAGCTTACGCGAGAAGATCTTCGAGCCGTTCTTCACGACGAAGCCGGTCGGATCCGGAACGGGTCTGGGCCTTGCGATTGCCTACAGCGTCGTTCAAGCGCATAGCGGCTCGCTCACCGTGGAGACGGCCCCGGGTGGGGGAGCCTGCTTCGTGATCGGAATTCCGCGGCAGGCGGCCAGTGCATGAGTGACGGTACCGCAGGTGTAGGGACGATCCTGGCTGTCGACGACGAGCCGGATATCCTGATCGCCCTGGAGGATCTGTTTGAGGATTCCTACCGGGTCCTGACGACCTCGCGCCCCGCCGAGGCGCTGGAGATCCTGCGCGCCGAGCCCGACATCGCCGTGGTGCTCTCGGATCAGCGCATGCCGGGCCTCACCGGCGATGCGCTCCTCGCCGAGGCCCGCACCTTCCACGACGCCCAGGCGATCCTGCTGACCGGCTACGCCGACATCACCGCTGTGATCGCCGCCCTCAACCGCGGCGGCATCGTCGGCTACGTCACGAAGCCCTGGGATGCCGGCCTGCTGCGCTCCACCGTCCGCCAGGCCTTCGAGCGCCACCGGCTCGGCCGGGATCTCGCGACCGAACGGGCGCTCCTGCGCGGCCTCCTCGACCACGCCCAGGATGCCATCAGCTTCAAGGACGCGCAGGGCCGGTTCGTACGGCTGAACGCCCGCAAGGCGGCCCTCCTCGGACACGATATCGCCGGCTGCCTCGGGCGGCGCGAGGACGAACTCCCGGGTGCGAAGGCCAGCGCGGTGAGGCAGGCGGACGACGCGGCGATCCGGTCGGGTGCCGTGGCCGAGACCCTCGTCAGCGACGGTCCCACGGGCGCTGAGCAGTGGAGCCACGTGACGCGGGTGCCGATCCGCGACGCGGTCGGCGCGATCAGCCACCTCGCGGTGATCGAGCGCGACGTGACCGAGCAGCGGACCCTGGAGGCGCGGCTGCGCCAGTCCGACAAGATGCAGGCGCTCGGCACCCTGGCGGGGGGCATCGCCCACGATTTCAACAACCTGCTGACCGCGATCCTCGGCAGCCTCGAACTCGCCGGCCCCAAGGTCGCCGACCAGCCGCGGGTGCAGCGCCTGATCGAGAACGCCCGCGGTGCGGCGGAGCGCGGCGCCTCCCTGACGAAGCGCCTCCTCAGCTTCAGCCGCGCCCACGATCTCCAGGCGCGGGCGATCGACGTGAACACCCTGATCACCGGGATGAGCGACCTGTTCGGTCGCAGCCTCGGCGGCCTCGTCACGGTGCGGACCGATCTCGAGGATGGGCTCCCGGCGGTCCAGGTCGATCCGGACCAGCTCGAACTCGCGGTGCTCAACCTCTGCATCAACGCAAGGGACGCCATGCCCGAGGGTGGCGTCATCACCGTGGCGACGCGGCGGCTGAACATCAGCGGCGACCCGGAGATCGCCGACGGCACCTATCTGGGCGTGAGCGTCACCGACGAGGGCACCGGAATTCCGGAGGAGATCCTGCGGCGCGTCTGCGAGCCGTTCTTCACCACCAAGGCGGTCGGCCAGGGCACCGGGCTCGGGCTCGCCATGGTGTTCGGGCTCGCGCAGCAATCCAAGGGCCGTCTTGCGATCGACAGCACGGTCGGGCGGGGAACCCGCGTGGAGCTGGCGCTACCCTTCGCCGGCCAAGCGCCCGAGCAAGCCCCGAACACGTCCGGTGCCGCCCCGGTCGCCGGCCGGCGCGCCCACATCCTCATCGTCGACGACGATCCGCAGGTGCGGCACGTGACGGCCTCGTTCCTCACCGGCTTCGGCCACAGCACGACCGAGGCCGGCGACGGCGAGGCGGCCCTCCAGCATCTCCAGAGCGAGCGCTACGACATCGTCGTGGCCGATCTCGCCATGCCCGGCATGAACGGTATCGAGCTGGCCGCCGAGATCCGCGAGCGGGATCCGCACCTGCCGGTCCTGATCCTCACGGGCCACGCCGAGGCGATGCAGATCCCCGAGGACCTGCCGGTGCTCTCCAAGCCGTTCCGTTCCGCGGACCTGGCGGCCCGGGTCGCCGCACTTCTCGACGCGGCCGCGGCGCAGACCGTCTGACCGGCGGCGGGAACCGGCCGTTCGCCGCCTCATTGTCTCTCCGTGGGGTGCAAGGCCCCGGGTTACGACGAGGAGGTGGACCATGAGCAATCACGGCATCTTCCCGCGCCGCAGGCGCGACAACGACCCGGACCAGGATGGTCCACCGGACGAGTTCCGGCAGGGATAGGGGTTTTCGGATCGCGGCGCAGTCGGAAGTTCCCGGTCCGTCAGGGACGGGCCGCCAGGGCGAATTCCCGCGACCATCCGAGACGTGGACCCTGCTGCGACCCGTCGGCGAGAGCCGGCGGGTTTTTTCATGCGCGGCACGCCGAGGGTACGATCCACCGGGCGATGGCGCCGCCACGATTCGCCGACACATCGTTCCGCCGCACGGGGGAGCGTTCCGGAATGCAAAAAGCCGCCCCGGAGGATCCGGAACGGCTTCTCGAAGACGTGAAGGTTAGAGACCTCGACGCGATCAGGCAGCCTCGGCGACCTGGCTCGGACCGGAATCCTTGCCGCGGGCGTCGACGTCGCGATCGACGAACTCGATCACCGCCATCGGGGCGTTGTCGCCCTGGCGGAAGCCGGCCTTCATGATGCGGCAATAGCCGCCCGGGCGGCCCTTGTAGCGCGGACCGAGCACGGTGAAGAGCTTCTTGACCATGTCAGCGTCGCGGAGCTGCGCCATGGCGAGACGACGGGTGTGCACGCTGTCGATGCGGCCGAGCGTGATCAGCTTCTCTACCACCGGGCGAAGATCCTTGGCCTTCGGCAGCGTTGTGACGATCTGCTCATGCTTGAGCAGCGCGACGGACATGTTGGCGAACATCGCCTTGCGATGCTCGGCGGTGCGGTTGAAACGGCGGCCGCGATAACCGTGACGCATGGTGCTGGCTTCCTTCTCGTATCGGCCGCCGTGCCACGGTACGGCCGGGTGCCCCGGACTCGGGGCGGTTGATTCCGCATGACCCCGCGGCGGGATTTTCTGGGACTCCGCGTCGGCTCAGCGAAGTCCCCGCTCTGGATCGGCCAAACAAGCGGCGCCGTGTAGCGCCGCCCGTTCAGCCCGAGGCAGCTTCGCCGCTCAGTAGTGCTCCTCGAAGCGCTTGGCGAGGTCCTCGATGTTCTCCGGCGGCCAGCCGGGGATGTCCATGCCGAGGTGCAGGCCCATGCCGGCGAGCACTTCCTTGATCTCGTTGAGCGACTTGCGGCCGAAGTTCGGGGTCCGCAGCATCTCGCCCTCGGACTTCTGGATCAGGTCGCCGATGTAGACGATGTTGTCGTTCTTCAGGCAGTTCGCCGAGCGGACCGACAGCTCCAGCTCGTCGACCTTCTTGAGCAGCGCCGGGTTGAAGGGCAGCTGCGGCGCGAGCGGGGCGGCCTCTTCCTTGCGCGGATCCTCGAAGTTCACGAAGACCTGCAACTGGTCCTGGATGATGCGAGCCGCGTAGGCGAGCGCATCCTCCGGCGAGACCGCACCGTTGGTCTCGACCGTCATGGTCAGCTTGTCCTTGTCGAGATCCTGGCCCTCGCGGGTCGTCTCGACGCGGTAGCTGACCTTGGTGACGGGCGAGAACAGCGAGTCGACCGGGATCAGGCCGATCGGCGCGTCCTCGGGGCGGTTGCGCTCGGCCGGGACGTAGCCCTTGCCGGTGGCGACCGTGAACTCCATCCGGATCTCGGCGCCGTCGTCCAGCGTGCAGATCACGAGGTCGGGGTTCAGGATCTGGATGTCGCCGACCGTGCCGATGTCACCGGCGGTGACGAGGCCCGGGCCGGTCTTGCGCAGGGTCATGCGCTTCGGCGCGTCCGTCTGCGAGCGGATCGCGATGGTCTTGATGTTGAGGACGATGTCGGTGACGTCCTCGCGCACGCCCGGGATCGACGAGAACTCGTGCAGCACGCCGTCGATCTGCACCGAGGTCACGGCCGCACCCTGGAGGGACGACAGGAGCACCCGGCGCAGGGCGTTGCCGAGCGTCGTGCCGAAGCCGCGCTCGAGCGGCTCGGCGACGACCGTGGCGACCCGCTTGGGGTCGTCGCCGGTCGTGACCTGCAGCTTGTTCGGCTTGATCAGTTCCTGCCAATTCTTCTGAATGACCACGATCCTACCTCTCGTCCATGCTCGGGATCCGCGACGCCCGTCCCCGCGCTTCGGCCGTCCGGCGCAGCCCCCCTGGCGCCCCGAACGGTCCCTGAATGTCTGTCCGCCGTTACTCGCCGCCGACCCACAGCACCGGCACGAAGCTGTAACCCGCCCCGTCCCGGTCCACGTAGCCCAGCGCCGGGAATTCGAGATGGCCACCGGTGACGAGCGTCCGCTCACGGGCCACCTCGTCCAGGATCCGCTTACGCGTCTCCCGCGCCTGGTCGCCGTCGACGTCGAAGCCGACGCCAGCCTCCGGGTTCTTGAACTGGATCGCCGGCAGGTGCACCACGTCGGTCCACATCAACAGCGACTGTCCACCGGAGACGATGCGGAAGCCGCAATGACCCGGCGTGTGACCGGGCAGATGGACCGCCGTGATCCCCGGAAGAACCTCGCCGCCGCGATGCTCGCGCATCCGGCCGGCATAGGGCGCCACAGCTTTGCGCGCGCCCTCGAAATAGGGCTTGGCTTCATCCGGCGCCTCGGCCAGCGCCGCGTCGGGCAGCCAGTGCGCCGCCTCGTCGGCGTGCACCACGATCTCGGCGTTCGGGTAGCGCGCCGTACCGTCCTTCACGAGGCCGCCGACATGGTCGGGGTGCAGGTGGCTGACGAGCACCGTGCCGATCTCCTCCGGCTTGACGGCGGTGAGCGCGAGCGCCGCCCCGGCCCGGCCGAGGGTCGGCGCCGGTGCGAAGTCGCCGTATCCCGTGTCGATCAAGGTCGGCTTGAGGCCGGGACCCGTGATCAGGAAGGCGTTCAGCGTGATCTTGGGCTGCTCGGTGCGGAACCCCGCGACCTGGAGCCGTCCGGCCTCCTCTTTGGAGATTCCCGTGACGAGATCGAGGCTGGCCTGAAACCAGCCGTCGTTGAGCGCGGTGACCGTGAGGTCGCCGAGGTTCCAACGCAGCACGCCCGGAAGCGGCTTCGATCCCGTCATAAGCTTCTCCGTCAAGAGGTTTTGCAGGTCCCGATCAGACGCGGCGGCGCTTGCGCGGCCGGCAGCCGTTGTGCGGGATCGAGGTCACATCGCGGATCGACGTCACCGTGAAGCCCGCGGCCTGGAGGGCGCGCAGAGCCGACTCGCGGCCCGAACCCGGACCCGAGACCTCGACCTCGAGGGTGCGCATGCCGTGCTCGGACGCCTTGCGGGCGGCATCCTCGGCGGCGACCTGGGCGGCGTACGGCGTCGACTTGCGCGAGCCCTTGAAGCCCATCGCGCCGGCCGACGACCACGAGATCGTGTTGCCCTGCGCGTCCGTGATGGTGATCATCGTGTTGTTGAACGAGGCGTTCACGTGGGCGACGCCCGACACGATGTTCTTGCGTTCGCGGCGGCGGACGCGTTGCGGTTCCTTGGCCATCTGTTCTCACTCTTCCTTCAGGCGCGCCCGTAATGCCAGGCGCTCGGGATTCTTCTTGGGACCTGCCCGGAGCGCCCGTGCAGGGCGGTCGAGCCAGCGCCGGATCCGCTGCGGGACACTCGACGCGACGACGGAATGGCCGCGCGAAGCACGGCCACCCAATCCCAAAAAACTACTTCTTCTTGCCGGCGATCGGCTTCGCCTTGCCCTTGCGGGTGCGGGCGTTGGTGTGGGTACGCTGGCCGCGGACCGGCAGCTGCTTGCGGTGACGCAGGCCGCGATAGGCGCCGAGATCCATCAGACGCTTGATGTTCATCGAGACATCGCGGCGCAGGTCGCCCTCGACCAGGTAGTCGCGGTCGATCGTCTCGCGGATCGCGAGAACCTCGGCGTCGGTCAGCTGGTTGACCCGACGCTCGGCGGGGATGTTCACCTTCTGGGTGATCTCTTCGGCCTTCTTCGCGCCGATGCCGTGGATGTACTGAAGCGCGATGACGACGCGCTTGTTGGTCGGGATGTTGACGCCTGCGATACGGGCCACGATCACTCTCCATGTGAGGCCCGGGGATCCGGGCGGGTTTCGTGCGCGTCCGGTGGAGGCCGGCCCCTGCGCACGTGAAACGACGACGCGGCCCGCGGGCGGCCCTGGACAGGGCACCTCGGACCATCGTTCGGCTGGACGAAGGAGGGCCTGCTAGCGCGCGGGCGGGCCGATGTCAACGACGCGATAACGGGTGATCGCGGCGTCATGCATCGCGCGCGGATCCCGATCACCGGAGAACGAGGTGTGGGAATGTCCTTTCTGACGAGCGATGGCGCCACCCTCCGGGCCTTCGCCGATTCGGTCCTGCGCGGGGCCGAGGAGATCATCGACGAGGTCCTGCCCGTGGTCCTGGCGGTCATCGGCGGCGTCCTCGCCGAGGCCGAGCCCGGCTCCGTGGCCGTCCAGGATGAGGATGACGGGCCGGACCTGCTCTGGGCCACCTTCGCGGGGCGTCGGATGGTGTTCCGCTACAACGTCAGGACGGGCATGATCGAACTGCGCGAGGGCACGACGGAGGGCTATCCCTTTCGTCTCTTCGGTCACCGGTCGCTTCAGATGGACATGGTCAACTTCTTCGGCGCCCTTCGGAAAGATGGGCGGCCCTGAGGCTGACGCCTCTCAGCGGAAGCCTTGATTCCGCAGCCGGCAATAGCCACCGCTCGTCTGGTAGCCGGCCGGACAGCGACGCACGCAGGCACCGGCAGCGAACTTCAACGGCGGTCGGCAGGCGTGGCGCAAGCGCTTCTGTCCGTACACGAAGGATTGCGCCGGGCTCTGGGCGAGCGCCGGCAGAGTCGGCAGGGCGATCGCGAGCAGAAGCGTCGTGGTGGCGACGAGGCGAAGCATCATGGCGTGTCCCATCGGATGTCAGCGCCCGGGCTCACCACCGTCGCGAGACGTTCGGAGGCCCCGTTCGGCGCGGCCTTCCGCACGCGCCGGGCACGATCCCCGAACGGGACCCTCGCCGGGCGCCGCACGGTCGCGCGTTCCGGGACGATGCGCGACCCGCACCGTCCCAGCGCGTGATCAGGAGGCGACGCGCTCCTCATGCGGCTCCAGCACCGCCATCAGGTCCGCCGTGACCTTGTCGATCGGCTGCATGCCGTCGATCGGCTCCAGCATGCCCTTCGCGCCGTAGTAGGCCGAGAGCGGCGCTGTCTGGGCGCGGTAGGCCTCAAGGCGCTGCTTGAACACCTCCGGCGTGTCGTCCTTCCGCACGGTCTGACCGCGGGCCTGAGTTTCGGCGGCGCGCTTCTCGATGCGGCCGACCAGGGCGTTCTCGTCGACCTTCAGCTCGATCACCGTGGACAGGTGCAGCCCCTTGCCGGCCAGCATCTCCCCGAGCGCCTCCGCCTGCGCCACGGTGCGCGGGAAACCGTCGAGAATGAACCCACGGCGGGCATCCGCCTCCTCGATCCGGTCGGCGACGATCCCGACCACGATCCGATCGGAGACGAGGCCACCCGATTCCATCACGGCCTTGGCCTCCAGGCCGACCGGCGTGCCGGCGGCGACGGCCGCGCGCAGCATGTCACCCGTCGAGAGCTGCGGGATGCCGAAGCGCTGCACGATCCGCTCGGATTGCGTCCCCTTTCCCGCACCGGGCGGCCCGAGCAGAATGATACGCATGGCGTTGTCCTCGTTCGGCCCACTCGCTGTGGGCACAAGCCGCGGTGACGAAGCCTCCCTGGCATCGCCGGATTCGGGATTTCTAGCCGGTCCTGGCCGGTGAGGCACCTGGACCTTTGGGCCAGAGACGGGCGCGGTGTTGGAAGCCGCCCGCCTCTGTATCAGGCTCAGCGCCGCCGTTGCGTGGTCGAGGCGCCACGCAGCTTGGCCTTCTTCACGAGGCCCTCGTACTGGTGGGCCATCAGGTGCCCGTGGATCTGCGCCACCGTGTCCATCGTCACCGAGACCACGATGAGCAGAGACGTGCCGCCGAAGCCGAGGCTCGCCGCTGCGTAGGACGACAGGATCTCCGGGCACAGGCACACCAGGGTCAGGTACAGGGCGCCGATCACGGTGATCCGGGTCAGCACCTTGTCGATGAAGGCCGCGGTCCGCTCGCCCGGACGGATGCCGGGGATGAAGCCGCCATGTTTCTTCAGGTTGTCGGCCGTCTCCTGCGGGTTGAAGACCACCGCGGTGTAGAAGAACGTGAAGAAGATGATCAGCGCCGCGTAGAGGACCATGAACAGCGGCGTGCCGTGGCCGAGATAGGCCGTCACCGTGCCGAGCCAGCCGGTGGCGCCGCCATTTGCCGAGAAGCTCGCGGCCGTCGCCGGCAGGAGCAGGAGCGAGGAGGCGAAGATCGGCGGGATCACGCCCGAGGTGTTCAGCTTGAGCGGCAGGAACGAGGTCTGGCCCTCGTACATGCGGTTGCCGACCTGACGCTTGGGGTAATTGATCAGCAGCCGGCGCTGGGCACGCTCCATGAAGACGATGAAGTAGACCAGCGCCACGGCGGCGACGGCCACGCCCAGGATGACGGCCGGCGACAGGGCGCCGGTGCGGCCGAGTTCCAGCGCGCCCGCGATCGCCACCGGAAGGTGGGCGACGATGCCGGCGAAGATGATCAGCGACGAGCCGTTGCCGATGCCGCGCGAGGTGATCTGCTCGCCGAGCCACATCAGGAACAGCGTTCCGCCGGTCAGCGTGATCACCGTGGAGGCCAGGAAGAACGGACCCGGATCGATGGCGGCCGAGGAGCCCTGGAGGCCGATGGCGATGCCCCAGGACTGGACCAGCGCCAGTACCACCGTGAGGTAGCGGGTGTACTGGTTGATGACTTTGCGGCCGGACTCGCCCTCCTTTTTCAGCGCCTCGAGGCTCGGGATCACCGAGGTCAGGAGCTGAACGATGATCGAGGCCGAGATGTACGGCATGATGTTCAGGGCAAAAATCGCCATGCGCTCGACGGCGCCGCCCGAGAACATGTTGAACAGGCCGAGCACACCGCCGGACTGCTGCTGGAAGTTGCGGGCGAACTGCTCCGGGTCGATCCCGGGAATCGGGATGTACGTGCCCAGCCGGAACACCACGAGGGCGCCGAGCGTGAACCAGATGCGCTTCTTCAGCTCATCGGCCTTGGCGATCGCACCGAAATTGAGGTTGGCGGCAAGCTGCTCGGCGGCTGAGGCCATAAGCGTCGCGTCCTGGAAGTGTCGCCGGACGCGCGGCGCCCGGATGAAATGAAAGCGGCGGCCCGCGTGGTCGCAGGGCCGCCGCTCGAAGGTTCGGCTTATAGGGTGCGTGGAGTCCGTGCAACGGGTCCCCGGGTCGCTCCCTTAGCGCTCACGCCCGTCAGGCAGAGGCCGCCTCGTTGCGGCCGCGGGTGGAAGCACCCTGAGCGTAGACGACGCTGACCGAGCCGCCGGCCTTCTCGACCGCCTCGACGGCGGACTTGGAAGCACGGGTGACCTCGAAGCTGAGCTTCGCGGTGAGGTCGCCGACGCCCAGCAGCTTCACGCCGTCGCGCGGACGGGCGATGATGCCGGCCGCGACCAAGCTCTCCACCGTCACGGTCGCGGCCTTGTCGAGCTTGCCCGCGTCCACGGCTTCCTGGATCCGGCCGAGGTTCACCTCGTTCAGGTCCTGGGCGTAGAGGTTGTTGAAGCCGCGCTTCGGCAGGCGACGATGCAGCGGCATCTGACCGCCCTCGAAGCCCTTGATGGACACGCCGGTCCGGGCCTTCTGGCCCTTCACGCCGCGACCCGCGGTCTTGCCCTTGCCGGAGCCGATGCCCCGGCCGACACGCATCCGGTCCTTGGTGGCGCCGGGATTGTCGCTGATTTCGTTGAGCTTCATCGGGACCTCCTCACGCCACGTCGCCGTGGACGCGCACGAGGTGCGCAACCTTGCGGATCATGCCGCGCACGGAGGGGGTATCCTCCAGTTCGGACACGCGGTGGAGCTTGTTGAGCTTCAGGCCGATCAGCGTCTGGCGCTGGCTGGCCTCGCGGCGGATCGGCGAGCCGATCTGTTCGATGCGGACGGTCTTCTGTGCCATCGGACCCTCCCTCACGCGACCGCGGCTTCGGACTGGTCGGCCGGGTCGGCATCGCGGCGACGCGACTGGAGCGTCGAGACCTTGATGCCGCGGCGGGCCGCCACGGAGCGCGGGCTGTCCTCGTTCTTGAGCGCCTCGAAGGTGGCGCGCACGAGGTTGTAGGGGTTCGAAGATCCCAGCGACTTGGCGACGACGTCCTGCATGCCGAGCGTCTCGAACACGGCGCGCATCGGGCCGCCGGCGATGATGCCGGTACCCTGCGGAGCCGCGCGGAGGATCACCTTGCCGGCGCCATGACGACCGTTGACGTCGTGGTGCAGGGTCCGGCCCTCGCGGAGCGAGACGCGGATCAGGCCGCGCTTGGCGGCTTCCGTCGCCTTGCGGATCGCCTCCGGCACCTCACGGGCCTTGCCGTGGCCGAAGCCGACGCGGCCCTTTTGGTCGCCGACGACGACGAGGGCCGCGAAGCCGAAGCGACGGCCGCCCTTCACCACCTTGGCGACGCGGTTGATGTGGACGAGCTTGTCCACGAACTCGCTGTCGCGCTCCTCGCGATCATCGCGGCGGCCGCGGCCCCCGCCTTCACGTTCACGTGCCATGTCTTTACCTGTTCATCTCACTGGCGCGGCCGGCGGGGCCGCTCGCTCGATTTGTTGTCGAATGCCGGACATGTAGAGCACGTCCGGCCCGCCGTCGTTCAACGGTCCCGATGGGACTCGCCGGCGACAGATTCGCCGACGGCGACTTCCCGGAAATCAGAACTCCAGGCCGCCCTCGCGGGCAGCCTCGGCCACGGCCGCGACGCGACCGTGGTAGATGTAGCCGGAGCGGTCGAAGATCACCTTCGTGACGCCCGCGGCCTTGGCACGCTCGGCCACCAGCTTGCCCACCGCCTTGGCGGCGGCGACGTCGGCGCCGGTCTTGAGTTCGCCCTTGAGTGCCTTGTCGATCGACGAGGCGGCGGCCAGCGTCTTGCCGGCTACGTCGTCGATGACCTGCACGTAGATCTGCTTCGACGAGCGGAACACCGAGAGCCGCGGACGGCCGTTGGCGGCCGCCCGCAGCGCGCGACGGACGCGCGCCTTCCGGCGATCGAGGGCTTCGAGCTTGCGAGACATGATGCCCTCCTTACTTCTTCTTGCCTTCCTTGCGGAAGATGAACTCGCCCGCGTACCTCACGCCCTTGCCCTTGTAGGGCTCGGGTCCGCGATAATCGCGGATCTCGGCGGCGACCTGACCGACCTGCTGGCGGTTGATCCCGGAGATCGTGATCTCGGTGGGCTTGGGTGTTGCGATCGTGATCCCGGCGGGGATCGCGTACTCGATGTCGTGGCTGTAGCCGAGCGATAGCTTGAGGGCCTTGCCGGCCATCGCGGCGCGGTAACCGACGCCGGTGATCTCGAGCTTCTTCTCGAAGCCCTTCGACACACCCTCGACGATGTTGGCGATCTGCGCCCGCGACGTGCCCCACAGGGAACGCGCCGGCTTCGACTGGTTGACCGGCTCGACCGCGATCGCGCCGTCCTTCATCGCCACGTTGACGAGCGACGGGACCACGAAGGACAGCTCGCCCTTCGAACCCTTCATCTTCACCGTCTGACCGGTGACGGTGGCGGTAACGCCGGCCGGCACGGGGACCGGCTTCTTGCCTACGCGAGACATGGGAAAACCTCCTTATGCCCCGATTAGAACACGGTGCAGAGCACTTCACCGCCGACGTTGCGCTCGCGCGCCTCGTGATCGGCCATGACGCCCTGCGGGGTGGAGACGATGGTGACGCCGAGGCCGTCGGCCACGTGCGGCAGCTCGCCGACCGACGAGTAGACCCGGCGGCCCGGCTTCGAGACGCGCTTGATCTCGCGGATCACCGGGCGCCCGTCGTAGTACTTGAGCTCGATGGCGAACTCGGTGCGGCCATTGCCGAGGTCCGTCGCCGCGTAGTCGCGGATGTAGCCCTCGGACTTCAGGACGTCGAGAACGCTGGCGCGCAGGCGCGAGCCGGGCGTCTGGACGACGTTGCGACGGCGCAGCTGGCCGTTGCGGATGCGGGTGAGCATGTCGCCCACGGGATCGTTGACCATGGGGACCTCCTTACCAGCTCGACTTGACCAGGCCGGGGATCAGGCCCCGGTTGCCAAGCTCGCGCAGAGCCACGCGCGAGATGCCCATCTTGCGATAATAGGCGCGCGGGCGGCCGGTCATGCCGCAGCGGTTGCGGATGCGGGTGGCCGACGAGTTGCGCGGCAGTTCCGCGAGCTTGAGGCGCGCCTCGAAGCGCTCCTCCATCTCGAGGCCTTCGTTGTTGGCGATCTCGAGGAGCGCCTTCCGCTTGGCCGCGAAGCGCTTCACCAGCGCCTTGCGGGCCTCATTCTTCTCGACTGAGCTTTTCTTCGACATGTGGTCTATCTCCGGTGTCCGCGTCTGAAGCCCGAAGGCTTCACTGCCGGAACGGGAACTGGAAGGCGGCGAGCAGGGCCTTGGCCTCGGCATCGGTCTTGGCGGTGGTCGCCACGACGATGTCCATGCCCCAGGTCTGCTCGGCCTTGTCGTAGGAGATCTCCGGGAACACGAGGTGCTCCTTGAGACCAAGAGCGTAGTTGCCGCGGCCGTCGAACGAGCGCGGGTTCAGGCCGCGGAAGTCACGCACGCGCGGCAGCGCGATCGTGATCAGGCGATCCATGAACTCGTACATGCGCTGCTTGCGCAGGGTCACCTTGCAGCCGATCGGCATGCCCTCGCGGACCTTGAAGGTCGCGATGGCCTTGCGGGCCTTGGTGATGACCGGCTTCTGGCCGGCGATCAGGGCGAGGTCGCCCGCAGCCACGGAAGCCTTCTTGGAATCCGCGGTGGACTCGCCGACGCCCATGTTGATCACGATCTTCGTGATCTGCGGCACTTCCATCGGGTTCTTGTAGCCGAACTGCTCGATCAGCTTCTGGCGAACCACCTCGTCGTAGTGCTTGCGCATACGCGGGGTGTAGGCATTCTTGTCGGCCTCAGCCATCGATCTGATCCCCCGTGGTCTTGGCGAACCGGACCTTGCGCCCGTCTTCGAGGATGCGGAAACCCACGCGGGTCGGCTTGCCGTTGGCATCCGCGACCGCGATGTTCGAGAGCTGGATGGCGGCCTCCTTGGAGATAATGCCGCCTTCCTGGTTCTGGGTCTGCTTCTGGTGCTTCTTGACCAGGTTGATGCCGCGCACGAAGGCCCGGCCTTCCTTCGGCAGAACCTGGATCACCTCGCCCGACCGACCCGAATCGCGGCCGGTGAGCACGACGACCTTGTCGCCCTTCTTGATCTTGGCAGCCATTACAGCACCTCCGGAGCCAGGGAGATGATCTTCATGTGGTTGCGGGCGCGGAGCTCGCGCGGAACCGGTCCGAAGATACGGGTGCCGATCGGCTCCTTCTGATTGTTGATCAGGACCGCGGCGTTCTTGTCGAAGCGGATGACCGAACCGTCGGCACGCTTCACGTCCTTGGCGGTGCGGACGACGACCGCCTTCATGACGTCGCCCTTCTTGACGCGACCGCGCGGGATCGCCTCCTTGACGGAGACGACGATGACGTCGCCTACGCCGGCATACTTGCGCTTCGACCCGCCGAGAACCTTGATGCACATCACACGGCGTGCACCCGAGTTGTCGGCGACGTCCAGATTCGTCTGCATCTGGATCACGTGCGTGACTCCTTGTTTCAGGCGGGTTTCCGCACACGGACGGTATTGCCCGGCGGACGACGCCTGATGGGGACCTGACGTCCCCGGCTCATGTGTTTGACCGCGCAGGCGATGCCACAGGGACACCGGCGCGGTCACCGCGTTCACAGGGTGCGAGCACCCATCGGGAATGTCGCGAAGGCCGGGCGCATACTACGGGCAGCGCGTCTTGGCAAGCCGAAGGGCGGGAAATCGCGGGCGCCGCATGGCTGGATCGACCCGCTCGCGGGCACGATCGAGCTGGCGCCGCGGCGTGGTTGTGCGCGTTATGGCTGGGTCCACGCCGGCCGGCAAACCGGGGCGCTTCATCCTGATCCGGGATCAGAAGATTCGTCGTCGCGAGCGGCTCGACCAGTACGGTTGCGCCGCGGATGGCGGACTGGAGCCATCCTGATCGGGAGAGCGGGCTCCCGACCACGCGCAATGACCGGCGCGCGGGGTCGGCGCCGGCCGCGTGTTCTTGGGTTGTCCGCGGATCAGAACGGCTGGCCGGCCGTCTCGAACAGGAAGCCGTCGAGGCTCGGGATCGTCACCGAGGCTCCGTTGGCGGGCTTCGACAGGCGCCAGGGCCGCTCCGCCCGGGCGCGAATCGCCTCGGACGGCCGGAGGCGGCGCATGAGGCCGTCCTCGCCCACCTCTTCGATCGCCAGGAACCCGTAGACCTGGAGCCGAGAGGCGGTGAGCTTCATTCCGCGATCCTCGGCTGCGACGACCATGCTGCCGGTGGCGTAGACCGCGTCCAGCAGGGAGCGCTGCTCGCTCCGGCGACGGTTGCGGGCTTCCCGCTCGCCCGGAGCCTGAGCGGGAACGGGCCGCCGGAACGGAACGACGTTGCTGACCGCGACGCAACCCATACGCAACATCCTTGACGCGAACCTGAGGCGGCGTCCTGGCCGCCCGATGAGCGCGACAATTCGATGGATCGCTTTAATTCTCCGTAGACCCTGCCGGCGCCCCCCTGCCCCGATCCGGTACGCCTTCCGCGTGTGGAGACGAGAATCGGCCGCATCGCGGGCACGGCCCGGTGCGGGCGCGCCGGGCCTTCAGACCCGCGCCGTCCCAGGCGTGGCGTGCCGGCGCGGGCGGGGCCGTGTAAGTCGGGCGGCTAGCCCGTCGAGGGTGGCGCACAGGATTCCGTAGACCGCACCGACGCACAGGAAGATCTCGGCGGGGTAGACCATGGCGCGGTTGTTCACCTGTGCCGCCACGAAGGAGAGTTCGGGCACGCCGACCACGTAAGCGAGCGACGTGTCCTTGATGAGCGCACACCACTCGTTGACGAAGGACGGTGCCATGGCCCGCAGGGCCTGCGGCAGGATGATGAACCGCAAGGTCTGCCAGCGGCCGATGCCGAGCGCCAGAGCGGCCTCCCATTGGCCGCGGCCGACGCTCTCGATCCCCGCGGCCACGCCGTACGACAGGTAGGCGCCTCCGACGAGCGACAGCGCCGTCGCGACCGTCCCGATCTCGGGAACCGACAGGCCGAACAGGATCGGCAGCAGGAAGTAACTCCAGAAGATCAACATCACGACCGGCACGGCGCGGAAGACGCCGAGGCCGACGACGAGCGCGGTCCGGGCCGCCCCTGCGCTCATCGCGAGCCCGACTCCGGGGACGAGCCCGAGCGCGGCCGCGGCGAGCCCGGACAGGCCGGACAGGCCGGACAGGATCAGCGTCAGGGCTAACCCGCCGATCGGACCATCGGGCCAGGCCCCGACCAGCAGGTAGTCGAGATTGTCGGTGATGACCAAGGGGTTCATCGGTGCCGACCCTCGGGGCGGAAGCGGCGTCCGAGGGCCTGCCCTGCGGTCTCCAGCGCGGCGACCGCGCCGACATAGAGCAGCGTGGCGATGCCGAAGGCCTGGAAGGTCTTGAACGTCTCGGTCTCCACCTGGCGGGCTGCGTAGGACAGCTCCGCGAGGCCGATCGTCATGGTCAGCGCCGTGTTCTTGAGCGTGTTGAGATATTGGCCGACGATCGGCAGCCAGGCGATCCGCAGGGCCTGGGGCAACACGATGTGGCGTTACGCCTGGACCGGGGTGAGCCCGAGGGCGAGGGCCGCCTCCTTCTGGGCGTGGCGTACGGCGTTGATCCCCGCGCGGACCTCCTCGGCGATATAGGCGCCTGCGTAGAGCGCGAGCCCGCAAAATCCCGCGAGGGTCTCGTACGCGGGCCACCGCAGGGCGCCGGGTCCCAGGTCGAGCACGTGCGGCGTGTTCAGCCAGGCCGTGACGTCCTGGGGCAGAAGGATCGTCACCGCGAAGTACCAGACGAAGAGCTGTACCAGGAGCGGGGTGTTGCGGACGGTGCCGACGACGCCCGACACAAGGCACCGCGCCGCGCGACCGCCCGCTTCCCGCAGGCCGCCGCCCGCGAGCCCCAGCGCCGTGCCTGCGAGGCAGGCGGCCGCCGACAGGGCGAGGGTGACCCCGAATCCCTGAGCCAGCCACGTGAGGTAGCGCGGCGCCAGGAGGTCGCCGAGGACACTGTCGATGAGATCGACGGAGCGTGCGCCGTACGGCACGGCCGCCTCCCGCTTCGCCGCGGCTAGCCGGGGTCCCCGAGCCGGAACAGGCGCGGCAGCGGCTGCTCGGTGTCCGGACCGAACCAGCGGTCGTAGATCGCCGCCGCCCTGCCGGTCGCTTCCAGGCCGCGCAGGGTCTCGTTCACGAGGTCGCGCAGCCGGGTCTCGCCCTTGGGAAGGCCGACGCCAATAAAGTCGTTGGAGATGCTGAAGGGCGGGATCTCATAGTTCTGGCGGTCCGGCACCTTCGCCAGCAGCCCGACGAGCTTCGGCCCGTCCTGCGTGATCGCCTGGACGTTGCCGTTGCGCAGGGCCGTGAAGGCGAAGGGCGTGTCGTCGAAGGCGACCACGACGGCCTTCGGAAAGTCGCGGCGCAGCACGATCTCGTTGGTCGTGCCCTTGTCGGCCCCGATCCGGAGCCCTTTCAGCTGCTCGGGCGACGACAAGGTGCCCTTCTTGACCAGGAACTGCTGCCCGGAGGCGAAGTACGGAATGCTGAAATCGAGATGCTTCGCCCGCTCCTCGGTGATGGTGAAGTTCGCCAGAACCAGATCGACCTTGCCGGAGGTGAGCAGCGGAATGCGATTCGCCGGGTTCGTGGGGCGGACCTCCACCCTCACGCCGAGTTGGTCGGCGATCGCCTGCGCATAATCGACGTCGAGACCGGCGATCTGCTTCGTCGCGGGGTCGACGAAGCCGAAGGGCGGGTTGCTGTCAAAGGCGGCGACCCGGAGAACGCCCGCTCTCCGGATGTCGTCCAGCCGGTCGGCCCGGGCGGCCCCTAACGATAGCAGTGTGGCGAGAGCGATGGCGAAGAGGTGGCGCACGGATGGCTCCACCGTTGACGAAAGAGTAATTCAGGTAATACTGGCACGACGAAAGATTTTTTGTTTGAAAACTGCAGTATCTTTCGTGCCCGATCGAAGGGACGCGGGTCGACTTTGCGGAACTGAGGTCATTGTTCATCGAAATTTCTGTTCCAATCAACAGTGACGTCTTTCGTATTTCGTCGCATCGCGGGAACGTTTTGACGAGATCGCGACAGAGAACGCGTTGGATTGTCTTCGCGGCCGGCGGCGTGATGGAGATCGCGAATCGGACTCCGTGGGCCGGCGTCTTCGAGATTGACGGCGGCGCAGGCGCCGGGAAAAAAGCCTGCCGGCTGGATTGGGCCGCACAGCGCACAGGCCGGCCGCACGCCCCTTGACCGATCCTTAACCTCCGGCGCGGTGCAGTTTTCTGCTGTCACCGCATTGACCTGCAGGGCAACCGCGGCTAGAAGCGCGCCACTTCGGACGGCCATCGGCTGCCGACGGCCCTTGGGCATACCCCCGGAAGCCGCCGCCATCGCCCCGAGCGCTCCGAGGGTTCAAATCGCCTGACGCTTAAGTCAGATCCGTAGGTACGAGCGCGTTCGTTTCGGGCGTGCTCCTCTGCCCACACCGCGCCGAGGGTCCGTGACAGGCCCTCCGGCGCATATTCGTTTTGCGGACTGCCCTGTGCAGTCCGGCCTAGGTGACCGAGGAAGAGGGCACAGGATGCCGACGATCAACCAGCTGATCGCCCAGCCGCGGAAGATCCAGCGGAGCCGCAACAAGGTTCCGGCGCTAGACGCTTGCCCGCAGAAGCGCGGCGTCTGCACCCGCGTCTACACGACGACCCCGAAGAAGCCGAACTCGGCGCTCCGAAAGGTCGCCAAGGTGCGGCTGACCAACGGCTTCGAGGTGATCGGCTATATCCCGGGCGAGGGTCACAACCTTCAGGAGCACTCCGTGGTGATGATCCGCGGCGGCCGCGTGAAGGATCTTCCGGGTGTGCGCTACCACATCCTGCGCGGCGTGCTCGACACGCAGGGCGTGAAGAACCGCAAGCAGCGCCGCTCCAAGTACGGCGCCAAGCGTCCGAAGTAAGCGCGTCCGAAGTAAGTCGGACGCCCGGATTTTTCCCGGGCGCCGGTCTGCGTTTCCACGGCCCCGTAAGGATGCCGCCGGCCTCAGGGCTCAGGCGGCCTGCGCGGGGCGCTTAAGATCTTTTCGTTCGAGAGTCTCAGAAGATGTCCCGTCGCCACTCTGCCGAGAAGCGTGAGATCATCCCGGACCCGAAGTACGGGGACGTGGTTCTGACGAAGTTCATGAATTCGATCATGTACGAGGGCAAGAAGTCGACCGCCGAGCGGATCGTCTACGGCGCCTTCGACATCGTCGAGAACCGCGCCCGCGCCAACCCGATCGAGGTGTTCCGCGCTGCCCTCGACAACGTCGCCCCGATGATCGAGGTCCGCTCCCGCCGCGTCGGCGGCGCGACCTACCAGGTCCCCGTCGAGGTGCGCACGGAACGCCGTCAGGCGCTCGCGATCCGCTGGCTGATCCAGGCCGCTCGCTCGCGCAACGACCGGACCATGGTCGAGCGGCTCTCCGCCGAGCTGCTCGACGCCGCCAACAACCGCGGCAACGCCGTCAAGAAGCGCGAAGACACGCACCGGATGGCGGAAGCCAACCGCGCCTTCTCGCACTACCGCTGGTAAGCGGTTCCGCCGTCTCTCAGGAGCAATCCGATGCCCCGCACGCACGCGATCGAGGACTACCGCAACTTCGGCATCATGGCCCACATCGATGCCGGCAAGACCACGACGACCGAGCGGATCCTCTACTACACCGGAAAGTCCCACAAGATCGGCGAGGTCCATGAGGGCGCCGCCACCATGGACTGGATGGCGCAGGAGCAGGAGCGTGGCATCACGATCACCTCGGCTGCGACGACCTGCTTCTGGCGCGAGAAGCGCCTGAACATCATCGACACCCCCGGCCACGTCGATTTCACCATCGAGGTGGAGCGGTCGCTGCGCGTGCTGGACGGTGCCGTGTGCGTGCTCGACGGCAACCAGGGCGTCGAGCCGCAGACCGAGACCGTGTGGCGTCAGGCCGACAAATACGACGTGCCGCGCGTCGTGTTCGTCAACAAGATGGACAAGATCGGCGCCGACTTCTTCAAGTGCGTCGCCGACATCATCGACCGCGTCGCCGGCAAGCCGGTGTGCCTGCAGCTTCCGATCGGCGCCGAGTCCAACTTCCAGGGCGTGATCGACCTCATCAAGATGAAGGCGATCGTCTGGTCGGGCGAGGCGCTGGGCGCCAACTTCGACGAGACTGAAATCCCTGCCGACCTCAAGGACCAGGCCGTCGAGTATCGCACCAAGCTGATCGAGGCCTGCGTCGAGCTCGATGACGAGGCCATGGCCGCTTATCTCGACGGCAACGAGCCGGACGACGCCACGATGCGCCGCCTGGTGCGCAAGGCCGTGCAGCTGCGCGCCTTCCACCCGGTTCTCTGCGGCTCGGCGTTCAAGAACAAGGGCGTGCAGCCGCTCCTCGACGCCGTCGTCGACTACCTGCCCTCCCCGGCCGATCGCGGCGAGATCAAGGGCATCGACTTCAAGACCGAGGAAGAGACCGTCCGTCACCCGACGGATTCGGATCCCTTCTCCATGCTCGCCTTCAAGATCATGGACGATCCCCACGTCGGCACGATCACCTTCTGCCGCGTGTACTCGGGCAAGGTCGATACCGGCGCCAACGTCCTGAACTCGTCGCGCGACAAGAAGGAGCGCGTCGGCCGCATGCTCCTGATGCACGCCAACAACCGTGAGGACATCAAGGAGGCCTTCGCGGGCGACATCGTCGCACTGGCCGGCCTCAAGGATACCCGCACGGGTGACACCCTCTGCGACGCGCAGAAGGCCGTGATCCTCGAGAAGATGGAGTTCCCCGAGCCCGTCATCGAGATCGCCGTCGAGCCGAAGTCGAAGGCCGATCAGGAGAAGCTCGGCATCGCGCTCCAGAAGCTAGCCGCCGAGGATCCGTCCTTCCGCGTTTCCACTGACCAGGAATCCGGCCAGACCATCCTGCGCGGGATGGGCGAGCTGCACCTGGACATCAAGGTCGATATCCTGCGCCGCACCTACAAGGTCGATGCGAATATCGGCCAGCCGCAGGTGGCCTACCGCGAGAAGCTGACCCGCCGTCAGGAGATCGACTACACGCACAAGAAGCAGACTGGCGGTACCGGCCAGTTCGCCCGCGTGAAGTTCATCGTCGAGCCGAACGAGCCGGGCGCCGGATTCCAGTTCGAGTCGAAGATCGTCGGCGGCGCGGTGCCGAAGGAGTACATCCCCGGCGTCGAGAAGGGCCTGAACTCGGTCCTCGGCGCGGGCGTCCTCGCCGGCTTCCCGGTGGTCGACGTGAAGGTCGAGCTGATCGACGGCGCCTACCACGACGTCGACTCGTCGGCCCTCGCCTTCGAGATCGCCTCCCGCGCGGCCTTCCGTGAAGCCCTGCAGAAGGGCGGCTCGGTCCTGCTCGAGCCGGTGATGAAGGTCGAGGTCGTCTCTCCGGAGGATTACACCGGCTCGGTCATCGGCGACCTCAACTCCCGCCGCGGCCAGATCCAGGGCCAGGACATGCGCGGCAACGCCAACGTCATCAACGCGATGGTGCCGCTGGCCAACATGTTCGGCTACGTGAACAACCTGCGCTCGATGTCGCAGGGCCGGGCGAACTTCACCATGCAGTTCGACCATTACGAAGAGGTGCCGCGCGGCGAGGCCGACAAGGTCATCGCCAAGTACGCCTGAGGCTTACGCCTAGGCATCTCTTCTTCCGCAACGCGAATTCGAATTTAGGAGGCTCTGATGGGCAAGGAAAAGTTCTCCCGCACCAAGCCGCACTGCAACATCGGCACGATTGGGCACGTTGACCACGGCAAGACGTCCTTGACGGCGGCGATCACGAAGGTTCTTGCGGAGACGGGCGGGGCGACGTTCACGGCCTACGACCAGATCGACAAGGCTCCGGAGGAGAAGGCGCGCGGGATCACGATCTCGACGGCGCACGTGGAATACGAGACGGCCAACCGGCACTACGCGCACGTGGATTGCCCGGGCCACGCCGACTACGTGAAG
>NZ_JBFULS010000071.1:0-24484 GCF_054049775.1 Methylobacterium sp. P5_C11
TGTGGATCAGGCCCTTGCCCTCCTCGAGCACCTCGCCGGTGCGGAACACGGCGCAGTTGTTCTGCATCGTCTTCTGCATCTCGGCGCGAAGCTCGGCCGTCGGCGTCGAGCCGTCGGCGTAGCGGAACCGGTCGAGGCGCTCGAGGGCCTTGTCTGTCGCGCCCTTCGGCAACTCCATGGCCCTGCCGTTCGGCTCGACGATCTCGGCGCAGCGCTTGCCGGCGGCCCGGCCGAAGACCACGAGGTCGATCAGCGAGTTCGAGCCCAGGCGGTTGGCGCCGTGGACCGAGACGCAGGCCGCCTCGCCGATCGCCATCAGGCCCGGAACCACCGTGTCGGGGTTGCCGTCGCGTAGCGTCAGCACCTCGCCGTGATAGTTCGTGGGGATGCCGCCCATGTTGTAGTGGACGGTCGGGATGACCGGGATCGGCTCCTTGGTCACGTCCACGCCCGCGAAGATCCGCGCGGATTCCGAGATGCCGGGCAGGCGCTCGTGCAGGATCTTCGGGTCGAGGTGGTCGAGGTGCAGGTAGATGTGGTCCTTGTTCTTGCCGACGCCGCGGCCGTCGCGGATCTCCATGGTCATGGAGCGCGAGACCACGTCGCGCGAGGCGAGGTCCTTCGCCGAGGGGGCGTAGCGCTCCATGAAGCGCTCGCCCTCCGAGTTCGTCAGGTAGCCGCCCTCGCCCCGGGAGCCTTCCGTGATGAGGCAGCCCGCGCCGTAGATGCCGGTCGGGTGGAACTGCACGAACTCCATGTCCTGGAGCGGCAGGCCGGCGCGCAGCACCATGGCGTTGCCGTCGCCCGTGCAGGTATGGGCGGAGGTGGCGGAGAAGTAGGCGCGGCCGTATCCGCCGGTCGCCAGGATGGTCATCTGGGCGCGGAAGCGGTGGATCTCGCCGGTGGCCTGATCGAGGGCGATGACGCCGCGACAGCGCCCTTCGTCGTCCATGATCAGGTCGAGGGCGAAGTACTCGATGAAGAAGTCGGTCTGGTTCTTCACCGCCTGCCCGTAGAGGGTGTGCAGCATGGCGTGGCCGGTGCGGTCCGCCGCCGCGCAGGTGCGCTGGGCTGTGCCCTTGCCGTAATCCGTGGTCATGCCGCCGAACGGGCGCTGGTAGATCTTGCCTTCCTCCGTCCGCGAGAACGGCACGCCCCAGTGCTCCAGCTCGTAGACGGCCGCGGGGGCGTTGCGGACCAGATACTCGATGGCATCCTGGTCACCGAGCCAGTCCGACCCCTTCACGGTGTCGTACATATGCCAGCGCCAATCGTCCGGCCCCATGTTGCCGAGCGAGGCCGAGATGCCGCCCTGCGCCGCCACCGTGTGGGAGCGGGTCGGGAACACCTTGGTGATGCAGGCGGTGCGCAGGCCGGCTTCCGAGCAGCCTACCGTGGCGCGCAGGCCTGCACCGCCCGCGCCGACGATCACCACGTCGAAGGCGTGGTCGTGGATGGTGTAGGCAGGCCCGCTGCCGTTTGTGCCGTTGGCGGCCATGTTCGGCTCCTCGAGATACGTTGTGGCGGGGTCAGGCCGGCTGTACGAAACCGATGCGCAGGACCGCGTAGAGGCAGGCGACGGCCACGACGACCGCGTACGCATTGTTGGCGAGCACAGCCGCGATCTTCGTCGCCGGCGCGTGAACGTAGTCCTCGATGATCACCTGCATGCCGAGACGCATGTGGATCGTCACCGAGAGGAGCGCCAGGATCAACAGGATCGAGACGAGGGGGGTCGCGACGAGGAGCCGCGCCTCCGCGTAGCCGCGGCCCGACATCTTGGCGATGATCACCACGAAGCTCAGCATCAGCACGACGTTGGCGATGGCGGTGAGCCGCTGCAGCCACCAATGGCCGGCCCCGTGATGCGAGACGCCGAGACCGCGCACCCGGGCGCGCGGAGTGCGGATCGAGACACGCGTGTCCTGCCGGACCTCTTCCTGAGCCATATCGGCCTCCTCAGCGGACCAGAAGGGCGACCGCCCAGATGACGAAGGTGAGGGCCACGGAGCCGATCAGCGTCAGCCGGGCCATCGAGAGACGCTTCTCCCGGTCGAAGCCCACGCCCGTGTCCCAGATCAGGTGCCGGATGCCGCCGAGCATGTGGTGCATCAGGATCCATGTGTAGACGAACAGGATCAGCCGCCCGAACACGGAGCCGAAGAATCCGGCCACGTAAGAGTATGCGACGGGTCCGGAAGCCAATGCCACGAGCCAGATCGCGACCAATGCAGTGCCGCCGTAGAGAGCGGTGCCGGTAATACGGTGAAACACCGACATCGCCATCGTCCAGGTCCAGCGATAGATCTGGATATGGGGCGATAACGGCTGTGCCACTGTCGGGCGCGCGGTGGGTGCCATCGGGTTGAAGCCTCGCAGCTGCGAACTGGACCGTGTCTAATCTGGTAGCGCTAGTGCCTGAGCGGGCAAGCCGCAATCCGTCATGGTGCGGCGCAATGTGCCGTCTCGGGCGACACTTTGCCGATTCTGTCACTTCAGCTGCCCCAGGATGCGCCACCACGCATAGTCGAGGGGCGCGGCGACGAGGAGCGACAGGAGGCCGAAGCTCACGGTCAGCCGCGTCGCGTCCCGGAGGCGGACGCGCCCGAGTTCGCTGGCGAACACGATCGGGGGCGCCTGATAGGGGAAGAACAAGGTCGAGTAGCCGATCACCTGAAGGGAGACGACCGCGAGGGGCGACAGCCCGCTCGCTTCGGTCATCTCCCCCGCCAGGGCCGTGTAGAGAGCCGGGGCACCGTTGGCGGTGACGAGGAGGGTCAGCACCGTGGCGATGCCGGTCAGGACCGCGAAGTTCTGTGTCGGCGCATCGTGCGCCAGGGGCGCGACCGTCAGCAGGAGATGCCCCAGGCGCTCGCCCAGCCCGGTCTCGTTGACCAGAGCGACAAGGCCGAGGAGCGCCGCGATGTAGAAGCAGGTCCGCAGGTTCACCTGCTGGAACGCCTCCGGCGGAAGCACTCCGATCCGCGGCAGCAGGCAGACCACCGCGGCGGCGAGGCCGACCCAGGCGGGGGCGAGACCATGCAGGCTGTCGGTCATCCAGAGGACCAGGGTGCAAGCCATGATCACCGCGAGGCGCCGCTCGGCCGCGGAGACCGGCGGCAGCACCGGCAGGGTCGGGACGGCGGAGCCGAGGTGGTCCGGGAACAGCCGGACGATGAGCGCGACCAGCAGTACCCCCTTCACCAGGGCCAGGACCGGGGCGTGCAGGACGAAGTAGGACAGGTATGACAGGTGCAGGCCGAGCAGGTGCTCCGCCGACCCGGCCATCACGAGGTTCGGCACGTTGGCGGGCAGGATCGCCGCCGACAGGATCGGCGTGGCGAGGCCGACGGACAGGACCGCTCCCGCCCGTCCCGGGCGCCCGTCCGTGAGGCCGAAGGCGTCGCAGAGCGCCAGGGTCACGGGAATCATCAAGGCGATGCGACCGAGATTCGACGGCATGACGAGGGCGATGAGGAAGCTCAGCGTCACAAGCCCGGCGATGAAGCGGGCGTAGGATCCCGAGAGCCGCAAAGCGAGCGTCTGGGCCACTCGGGCACCGAGGCCCGTCCGGGTCATGCCCTGCCCCACCACCATGCCGGACAGGACCAACCAGAAGGCGGAGGAGGATAATCCCGAGAATACCGTGGCGGCTGAGCCGAGGCGCAAAAGCATCGCGAGTCCGAAGAAGGCCAGCGCCGTGACGATCTCGGGCAGGAGGGCGGTGGCCCAGAGGCCCATGCACAGCACGAGCAGCGCCGCCGTCACCGCAACAAGACCCTCGCCGCTCACCGCGATCGTCCCCGCACCACACTACGCCGGAGGCGGCATCCTCATCGGATTGGAACGGTTCGCAATTCGGCAGTTGTTGAGCGAGCCTTCGTCAATGGCGAAGGTTATGGATCGGACGCGCCGTCGCGGCTCGCGAATCAACGAGAGCGCCCGGCCGGATCCCGGCCGGGCGCGGTGCTGTCTCGAAACGGCGCCGCAGACATGAAGCCCGCGCCGCGCGGTTCAGTAGCCGTAGCCGTAGTAGCCGTTGCAGGCGGCCGGATCGTAGGCGCCGTAGTCGTCATTGTAGGCGCAGCTGTCGTAGCCGTAGCCGAGGCCGCCCAGGCCGTAACCCACTCCGAGACCGAGCCCGACTCCCGCGAGGCCGTAACCCAGGCCGCGACCGTAGCGACGGCCGTAATAGCCGCGGTTGACGTATCCGCGGCCGACGATACCGCGGTTCCCGATCCCGCCGTACCGTCCGGCGTTATTGAACCCGCCCGTCCGGAGGCCGCCGCCCCGCAGCGCGCCGACGCCGGCGCCGGTCACGCCGGCCGCGCCGAGCCCGGCGCCGCGGAATCCACCGCCCAGGCCGCCGACGCGGGCAGCACCGACGCCGCCGTTCTGAAAGGCCCCGCCGCCGAAGCCGCCGTTCCGGAACCCCCCAGCGCCGACGCTGCCGCCGTGGAAGCCACCCCCGCCGAAGCCGCCGCCGTGGAAGCCACCCCCGCCGAAGCCGCCACCGTGGAAGCCACCCCCGCCGAAGCCGCGGGCATCGGCGCCGCTCGGCGCCAAAGCGACGGCCGCCAGAAGGGCGGTGGAAACAAGTGCGATACGAGTCATGGAATTGCTCCGCTCGATGTGTAATGTCTTACACAACTCAACATCGGTCAACGCGGCTGTATCCAAGCTTGAGTATTGCCAGCGGCGTGGCAGTCGGTCGCTGAGACTGTAATCTGCCTCGCCGCTTGCGCGGTCTCTCGCGGAAAGTCTTACCGAAACGGCGGCTCATCGAAGCTGCGCAGCTTGCGCGAGTGAAGCCCCTGCCGGTCGGCGCGGAGGACGTCGAGGGCTGCCAGTCCCACCTGGAGATGCTCGGAGACGGCCCGGTCGTAGAAGGCGTTGGCGGCGCCCGGAAGCTTGATCTCGCCGTGGAGGGGCTTGTCGGAGACGCAGAGCAGCGCGCCRTAGGGCACGCGCAGGCGAAACCCCTGCGCGGCGACGGTGCCGCTCTCCATGTCGACCGCCACCGCGCGCGACTGGTTGATCCGCCGCCTCTCCTGGCTGAAGCGCAGTTCCCAGTTGCGGTCGTCGTAGGTCACCACCGTGCCGGTGCGCAGGCGCCGCTTGAGGGCGTCGGCCTGCTCGCCCGTCACCGAGGCGGCGGCGCTCTGGAGTGCGACCTGCACTTCGGCCAGCGCCGGCACCGGTACGTCCGGCGGCACGAGCTCGTCGAGGATCCGGTCACGGCGAAGATACGCGTGCGCCAGCACGTAGTCGCCGATGGTCTGCGACTGCCGAAGGCCGCCGCAATGTCCGACCATCAGCCAGCAATCCGGGCGCAGCACGGCGAGGTGGTCGGTGATGGTCTTCGCGTTCGAAGGACCGACCCCGATATTGACCAGCGTCGTGCCCTGCTGGGTCCCGTCGGCATCGCGGGCCACCAGATGATAGGCCGGCATCTGGTGGCGATGCCAGGGCGAGGCCGCGATCACCGCGGCGGGATCGGCATCGGCCGCTTCGGCCCGGCTCACCGAGACGCCGCCCGGCAGGACCAGCCGCTCGAACCCCTCCGTGCCCGAGGCTAGCCGCTCCAGCCCATGGCGGACGAACTGGTCGACATAGCGGTGATAGTTGGTGAGCAGGATCCAGGGCTGGACCTCGCGCCAGTCGCAACCGGTGTAGTGCACCAGACGCCGGAGCGAGTAATCGACCCGCACGGCGTCGAACAGCGCCAGGGGCAGCGGCTCGCCGGGGATCTGGTCGAACGTCCCGTCGGCGATCTCGTCGCCCACGAGCGAGAGGAGCGGGACCGGGAAGTAGGTGGCGAGGTCCGCGCCGTCGACGGCCCGCCCGCCCGCGTCGAGCCCGGCCTCCAGCACGTAGGGATAGGGAATCTCTTGCGCGCTCAGACCGACCTCGATGGCGATGCCGTAATCGGCGACCAGCGGCTCCAGCTGACGGGTGAGGTAGGTTCGGAAGAAGCCCGGATGCGTGACCGTGGTGGCGTAGGTACCGGCGGCCTGGAGCTTGGCGGTGGCGCGCCGGACCCGCGGCAGGGGCCCGTCCGGGCGGTAGCTGATCCGCAGCTCCGGGTAGCGGAAGGCAAGCCGCTCCGTGGCGTCCGGCGGCGGCCCGCCGGCGAGGTACCGCTCCAGGGCGCTCCGCAGGGCGCCGGCCGCGTCGTCGTAGAGCTCCACCAGCTGGTCGATAGCGGTCCCGGCATCGGCCACCGCCTGCATCGGCCGCAATTCCCGCTCGATCATGTCGCCTCCGTTGCTGCTGCCGGATCTACACCCCGCGCCATCCGGGTGCGAGATGCGGGGTTGCGAGCCGCGGACGCATCGCCGACAAGCCCGCCGGCATGGAGCGAGGCGGCATGGACGCGGAAGAGTTCGGGACCCGTCCCGGTGAGGAACGCGCGGCGCTGCCCGCGACCTTCGACGCGGGCCTCCACTTCATCGGCCGGCTGCGCACGCCCTGGCAGGCGCGGTCCGACTGCCCGAAGAACGGCCTTCAGACCGACGCGGTCTGCACCGTCGAGGTTGATCCGGCCTTCGCGCCCGGCCTGCGCAACGTCACGGGCTGCACGCACCTGATCCTGCTCTACTGGATGGACCGGTCGACCCGCGGCCTCGTGATCCAGCGCCCGCGCCACGCCGACGGCCCCCGCGGCACCTTCTCCCTGCGCTCGCCCGCCCGTCCCAACCCGATCGCCCTGTCGGTGGTGGAATTGCTCGGCCGCGACGGCGACACGCTCCGCGTGCGCGGGCTCGACTGCCTCGACGGCACGCCGCTCCTCGACATCAAGCCCTACTACGCGTCGACGGATTCGCGGCCCGACGCGCAGGTCGACCGGGCCGGGGCCGAGCCGTGAAGCGCGCCGTCCTGCTGATTCTCGGTGGGCTCGCCCTCCTGGCGATCGGCGGATACGCTGGATGGCGCTTGCACCGGCCTGGAGCCGACGCGCGGGCCTACGCGGAGATGCGCCTGATCGCCGTGCAGGTCAGCCTCGACGAGGCGCCGCCGGACTACGTGTTCTGGGCCGGAGATTCCCAGGTGGAGCTGCAGCCCGGCAGCCAGCGGCCCTGCGGCCTCGAATTCCTAAACGGCGGGGTCAGCGGCGCGACTGCGGCCAGCTACGCGGATTACCTCGCGCGCTTGACCTTCAAGGTCCATCCCCGGCTCGCCGTCCTGACGGTCGGGACCAACGACATCCTGGTGAAGAACAAGCCGCAGCTGCCTAAGCCGACGGAGCAGTTCGAAGCCGCTGCCGAAGCGATCGTCAAGCGGCTGCAGGCCCTGAGCCCGCGCGTCGTGGTGACCGCCCTCCCCCCGGTCGGACGTGAGATCGGCAAGCTCGTCGAGGCCGGCGCGGTGGCCGATTACTCACATCGCTTGCAGACCCTCTGCGGACGGCTCGGCTGCGTCTTCACGGACCCGTTCGCGGCCCTGCGCGACGGCGATACCGGCTACGCCAAGCCCGGCGCCCTGCGCGACGGGCTGCATCTCGCGGCGTTCCGGCCGGCGCTGAAGGCGGTTGAGCCGGCGCTCTGCGCGCCCTGACGCCGCGTCCGGGCGCGCTGACAGTTCAGCGCCCGCTCACTCCCACTCGATCGTGCCAGGGGGCTTCGAGGTGATGTCGTAGGTCACCCGGTTGATGCCCTTCACCTCGTTGATGATGCGGGTCGCGACCCGGCCTAGGAAGGCCATGTCGAACGGGTAGAAATCGGCCGTCATGCCGTCGACCGAGGTGACGGCGCGCAACGCGCAGACATGGTCGTAGGTGCGGCCGTCGCCCATCACGCCGACGGTCTTCACCGGCAGGATCACCGCGAAGGCCTGCCAGATCGTGTCGTAGAGCCCGGCCTGCCGGATCTCGTCGAGGTAGATCGCGTCGGCCTTGCGCAGGGCTTCCAGCTTCTCGGCGGTGATCGTGCCGGGGCAGCGGATCGCCAAGCCCGGTCCCGGGAAGGGATGGCGGCCGACGAAGGCCTCGGGCAGGCCGAGTTCCTTGCCGAGCACCCGGACCTCGTCCTTGAACAGCTCGCGGAGCGGCTCCACGAGCTTCATGTCCATGCGCTCGGGCAGGCCGCCGACATTGTGATGGCTCTTGATCGTCACGGACGGCCCGCCCGTGAACGACACGCTCTCGATCACGTCCGGGTAGAGCGTCCCCTGAGCCAAAAACTTCGCGCCGCCGATCTTCTTCGATTCAGCCTCGAACACGTCGATGAACAGGCGGCCGATGGTCTTGCGCTTCACCTCCGGGTCGCTGACGCCCTCGAGCGCCGCAAGGAACATCCCCGACGCCTCAACGTGGACCAGCGGGATGTTGTAGTGGTCGCGGAACAGCGCCACGACCTGCTCGGCCTCGCCCAGGCGCAGGAGCCCGTGATCGACGAACACGCAGGTCAGCTGGTCGCCGATCGCCTCATGGATGAGCACCGCCGCCACGGCGGAGTCGACGCCGCCCGACAGGCCGCAGATCACCTTCTCGAAGCCGACCTGCGCGCGGATCTTGGCTATGGCCTCCTCGCGATAGGCACCCATGGTCCAGTCGCCCGAACAGCCTGCCACGTCGCGCACGAAGTTGCGGATCAGCAGGGCGCCGTGGGGCGTGTGAGCCACCTCCGGGTGGAACTGCACCGCATAGTAGTTGCGCGTCTTGTCGGCCACCGCCGCGAACGGGGCGTTCTTCGAGATCGCCACGGTGGTGAAGCCGTCGGGCAGCTTGGTCACCCGGTCGCCGTGGCTCATCCAGACCGGGTATGTCTCGCCCTTGTGCCAGACGCCCTCGAACAGGGGGCAGTCGGCCAGGATCTCGACCTCGGCCCGGCCGAATTCCGCGTGGTGGCCGCCCTCGACGGCGCCGCCGAGCTGGGCCGCCATGGTCTGCTGGCCGTAGCAGATGCCGAAGACCGGGACGCCCGAATCGAACACCAGCTGGGGTGCGCGGGGCGAGGCCTCGACGGTCACCGATTCAGGACCGCCCGAGAGGATCACGCCCTTGGGCTTCTGCTCGCGGAACGCGGCCTCGGCCTTCGTGAAGGGCACGATCTCGCAGTAGACGCCCTCCTCGCGCACCCGCCGGGCGATGAGCTGCGTCACCTGAGAGCCGAAATCGACGATCAGGATCTTGTCGTGGTCGGTGTTCATCGCGGGCGATTATCCGAAGGCCGAGGCGCGCGCAACGCGCCTCGTCGATGCGGGCTGGGGATCGCCCCGCAAGCCATGCGCCAGCGTCGTGCGCGTTCAGTCGAAATTGCGGACCTTGGCCGAGCCGCCCAGGCTGATCGCCGGCTTCGGCGCGGCCCCGGCGAGGCTCACCTTCTTCTGGCCCGGCGGGGTCTTGGCGCGCAGCTGCGGCGCCGCCTCGGGCACTGGCCGGGACGGCTTGAGATGGGCCTGCCCGTGGATCACCGAGCCGATCTCGCCCGCCACCCGGATCAGATCCTCGCGGTCGCAGGAGCGGGCGACCTTCAGCCCGAGCTTGTGCATGTGGCTCTTGCCGTAGAGGTACGCGGCGAGCTGGGCGCGCTTCAGCGGCGGGATCTCCTCGAGGATTAGCGGCAGGTCGAAATCGTCGGCCCGATAGACCGAGCCCAGAACCTCCAGGGTCACGGGGCAATCGACTTCTGGCTCGGCGCCGCTGGTCGGATGCGCTTGCGTCATGGTTGCCTCTCGGAGGTCGATGGATCGGGGTGCTGGTCGGATGCCCCGGAGCCGGGGTCGAGTTCAACCCCTATCGGGACGGTGAGGTTCGTCATCCGATCCTCGGCGGGTGCCAGCGCGGGGACGGGCTCCGGTTTCCAATCGCCGAGACAGCCGGTGCAGACGGATTCGATGACCGCGCGGGCATGCGCCTGCCGCCGCGCCCACAGCGTCTCCCGGGCGGCACGCGCGGCCTCGGCGTCAGACAAAGGCCGGATGCGGATGAACAGCGGCTCCTGTGCGCAGGCCGGGGCCGCCGACAGGGCGACGATCCCGAGCACGATGCGCAGGCGCCGTCGGCCGTGAACGCGTCCCCGCGTCGATGGCGCGATCCCCGCCATGCCCTGTCTCCCGGTCGAAACGAGCCCGATACCTTCACCCATAGGGTAAATCAGGTCTTAACGCTGCCCTTCGTTCGGCGGGCGTCCCCGCCTGCAGCCGGTGCGCCCACCCTGCCATCCTCCCGGTCGGTCCGGCGCCGTTCCTGGGCACGCCCGAGCCAGACGCTGTTCACGAGCCATGCGAGAGAGAGCGGGATCGCGACCCCGGCAATGCTCGCGCTGCCGAGTCCAAGCCCCTCGATGCCGGTGAACGACCAGGCGCCGACCTGATCGCCCAGACGGTAGACGACGGTGTCGATGAAGCTCTTCGCCTTGTAACGGTCCTCCCGCGGAACCACCGTGAACAGCACCTCCCGCACCGGCCGGGCGATGGCGAAGTTTCCGGCCCGCCGCAGCACCTGAAAGCCGACGATCACGCCGATCGTCGGCCAGAGGGCGAGCGCCGCGAAACCGAGGATGCTGAAGGCGGGCAGGATCGCCAGCGTGAGGGCGACGCCGATGCGGTTCACGATCCGGCCCGTGAGGAACAGCTGAATCCCCAGCGTCAGGACGTTCACTGCCAGATCGACGCTGGCGAAGAACGCGGTCTGGGCGCCGCGGTCCGGGAAACTCCGCTTCGCGATACCGGCCTGCTCGAAGTAGAGGAAGGTCGATGTCACCGAGAACAGGAGCAGGAACAGGGAGATGTTGAGCAGGTAGGGCGACGCGAGTGTCCGCGTCACACCCGCCAGGACGCTTCCGCCGATCGTCCGATCCTGCCCGTCTGCGGCGCCCTGGCCGCCGCCCGGGACCTCGTGCAGCCGGGTCGACAGGGCCGCGAGGCCACGCATGCAGAAGACCGCGACCTCGAGCAGCAGTACCGCGCAGAGCATCAGGCCCCAGGTCGGGACGTTCTTGGCGAGGAGCGCGGTGGTGGCCGAGCCCGCGATGGCGCCGAGCGTCGCCCCGGCCGCGATGAAGCCGAACAGACGCTTGCCCTGGGCATTCGAGAATACGTCGACGATCGTCGCCCAGAAGATCGAGACCACGAACAGATTGAAGATCGACAGCCAGACGAAAAAGACCCGACCGATCCAGACGGACCAGTCCGGCGGCGCGACGTAGAGCGTGAGCGCGAAGGCGACGATGTTGGCCGCGAAGAACCGATAGGTGATCGGCACGAATTGCGCCCGCGGCATCCGCTTCACAAGGTAGGCGAAGGGCAGGTTGAGGCCGAGCATGCCCACCAGGGTGGCGGTGAACAGCCAGGGCAGATTCTCGATCCCACCCGCGACGCCCATCTGGTCGCGGATCGGCCGGAGCACGTAATAGGCGGCCAGGATCGAGAAGATGTAGGCCCAGGACCACGCCAGCGCTCTGCCCTCGCCGGGCTGAACGTCGATCAGTCGGGAAAGCGCTGCGCGGGCGCCGCGGGTATCAGCCACGGGGCGGAATACGTCCCGGGCTTTCGGAGGCCGGGGCGGCCGCGCCGAGCCATGCGCGCAGCACGCATCTCGGCTGTGCGCGCCTCATTGTCCGAGCCCCAGCTTCGCGCGCAACTCCGGTGCGGTCACGTCCTGTCCGAAACCCGGCGCGCCGATGGCGACGCGATCCGCATCCTTGAGCGTGCCGATGACGACCGGGTCGAAACCGGCATCGCGAACCAGCCCCTCCGCCACCTTGAGCGCGGCGGGATCGTCGCCGGCGATCGGCATGGCCATGCGGCCTCCGACGCGGTCCCGGCCGCCATTCGCACCCTCCTTCGCGAAGATCTTGTAATTGGCGGAACTGAAGGCCCGCACCAGCCTCGCATCCGGAAAGTACTTGGCGGAGGTGATGCCGATGCCGTTCGCCTGGACTTCGTCAAAGAGGGCGCCGTCGCGTTTCTGCGTGGCATTGCCGGCGTCGAGCACGACCTTGCCCTTCAGGGCTGCGCCGTTCTCCTTGGCGAGGTCCGGATAAGCCTTGTAGGGAACGGCAATGAACACGGCATCGCCGAACGCGATCGCCTCCTCGGGCGTGCCGGCCTTGGCCTTCGGCCCGAGTTCAGAGACCATCGCGGACAGCTGCTCCGGGTGGCGGGAGGCGAACATCACCTCGTGACCGTCGTTGACCCAGAGCGCCCCGATGGTGCCGCCGATATTCCCGGCTCCGATGACCCCAATCCGGATCTTCTTCGGGCTTTCCTGGGCCGAGGCGGGCATGGCGGCCGCGACGGCGATCCCGGCCGCGAGGGCGAGGGCCGAACGACGCGTGATGAAATCAGACCGCATCGATGAACGTCTCCATCTGCTTGCGCTGCGCCGCGTCCGGGAGCCGGCCGCGGGCGGCACCGAGGTTGTCCTCGACATAGGCGGCTTTCGCCATGCCGGGGATCGGGCAGGTCACGGCCGGGTTGCCGAGCACGTATTTCAGGAAGACCTGCGGCCAGCTCGTGCAGCCGAGATCCGTGGCGACCGTCGGCAACGCCTTGCCCTGCACCGCCTTGAACAGGCGGTCGCGGCCGAAGGGCACATTCGTCATCACCGCCATGCCGCGATCCGCCGCGAGCGGGATCACGCGCTCGGCGGCGGTGCGATTGTCGATGGCGTAATTCACCTGAATGAAATCGAGCGTTTCACGCTTCATCACGGCTTCGAGGGCGTCGAGTTGATTGTCGCGCCAGACCGTCACCCCGAGGTAGCGAATGCGGCGGCGAATTTTCAGGTCGCGCAGGACGGCGAGGTTCTCTGCCACATCGATCAGGTTGTGGACCGCGACGAGGTCGAGACTTTCCACCTTCATTCGCTTGAGCGACTGCTCGTACTCCGCAACGGTCGCCTCCCGTCCGGTGGTGTCGACCTTGCTGGCAAGGAATACGTTCTGCCGCAGGCCCGGCTCAGCCAGGATCAGTCCGAGAACGTCCTCGGCCGTGCCGTAGCTTGGGGCGGTGTCGATCACGGAACCACCGAGGGCAACGAAGGTCTTCACGGCGTCTTTCAGAGGCGCGATCGCCTCTGGCGTAGGCTCGACCTCGTAGCGCCGCGACGTGCCGATCCCGATCGCGGGAAGCATCTCGCCGGTGGAGGGTATCGGTCGGCGAAGCAGCGGTTCCGCCGCAGAAGCGAGGCGGCCGGCCAGCGGCGCGAGCGCGCCCGCGGCGATGACGGCGCGACGGGATAAGGGCATGATCGGCCTCCGGCGGCATCACGATACCGCAGCAGATAGGGCGCCGACGCCGCATGTGAATTCTTTATTCTCACGCTTGCGCGAGCGCAGCCGGATCTTTCGGCGGCTGTCCGCGGGCTAATCCTCTTCTGGCGGATCTTCGAACTCTGCGCCCTCGGTATCCGGTGCGATGCGGAATCGGTACTCGTCAATCGCTAGGAATGCGCGGTGCGCCGTCTGCGGGTCGATCCCGTCGCGGACCACGAGGGTCTGAAAGTCGATGAACAGGCGGGCAATGCGCGCCTCCTCGGCGAGGGCGGCCAGGGCGGACGAGCTGGCGCCCGCGCGCATCATGTAGCGCTTGGCCTCACCGGCGGCATCGGGAGCCGGCAGGACGACGACCTGCCCGGCCGTCTCCGGCTTCAGCTCTGCCCAGCGCACGGGCGTCCAGGCGATGATGGCGTCGATCTGCTTCATCGATAGCTCCGGCAGGGGAACGAGATCCGCCTACCGGTCACTGTCGCCAACGTCGAGGCTCCGGGCTCCGGGGATCAGGGCGCGCGCTCCAGCTGGCCGCGGATTTCACCCTTCGGGTTCGCCCCGGTGTGGACATTGAAGTAAACCCGGCCCGCCGCGAGATCGGAGGCCTTCGCGTCGTCCAGGGTCGCCTCCCCTGAGAACGGGCTGGTCGCCGCGGTGACCGGAACCAGCACGCCGGCATTCTCACCGGCCTTTGCGGGTCCGTGGAAATGGGCCGCGGTCACGGGGCCGGTGAGACCGCTGTATTGGCCGGTCCAGCTGAGGTGCTTCGTGGCGGGATCGAAGGTCGCGGTGACCTCGCCAGTGCCGCTGGACGTGGTGGCCGGAACCTCGCTGCCGCCCTTGAGGGTCGCGCGGTAGGTGACACCGTCGCCCGCCGCGAGGGCCGGCCCGACGACGAGCGGCGCTCCGAGGATGAGAAGGGCCGCGATGCGAGGGCTCATGCGCGCAATCATCGAACGCTCCGAGATGGGATGTCAGGGGCCTCAGGGTGGCCCGGTGCCGGAACATAGGAGTGCCCGCCGGGCTGGACATGGCCGCCGGCGCCGCAATGGTCGGGTCTCAGTGACAGCCGCGTGCGTTCTTCGCGCTCCTCGCGCACCGAGCACGCCGTGCACGACGCGTACATGCGATTTGCGCGCGCGAAACCGTTGACACCGTGCGGCCGCTCTTCCTATACCGCCGCCACTGCACGCACCATCCTGATCGATGCGTGCGGCTTGAGGCGGGGTAGCTCAGCTGGTTAGAGCAGAGGAATCATAATCCTTGTGTCGGGGGTTCAAATCCCTCCCTCGCTACCAAATTTATGCAACCCCGCTAAGCACTTAGCGGGGTTTTTGTTTGCCTTGCTCTCTGCGGGTTTCGGCTTTAAATCCTAGAACAGCGCTAGCGCAGCCGAAAAAATTATCGTGCGGGCGTAACGGTTTGCTGGGGGCTCAGAAAGCAGCCTAGCGCACTTCTAGCGCAGTCGGCTCGAGCAGAAGCACCAGACAGGCCCGCACCGTGAGCACCCCTGGCAACGTCCAAGCCGAGCGCTACCAGCTGTTCCAGCGCGCCGGCAGCACCAAGTGGCAGGTGCGCTTCAGCATCAAGGGTCAGGGGCAGTTCAAGCGATCCCTCGACACGGACGACCGCAGAGAGGCTGAGCGCAAGGCCGACGCCATCTGGTACGAGGCCACCTACAGAGCAAAGCAAGGGCTCACGGCAAAGGCGCACACCTTCGAGAGCGTGGCCGAGGCGTACATCGCGCAGATCCTGCGTGAGGTGGAGCGCGGCGAACGCCGAGCCGACCAGGGCAAGAGCGAGCCCGCTGTGATTCGCCGCTACTTCATCGGCTACTTCGGTCAGAAGCCCATCGACGCGGTCACCGAGACTGATCTGGAGCGCTACGCGGAGTGGCGGCGCACCTACTGGACGGAGGGCCTCGGTAAGCTCGTCACGCACATCGAGTATGAGCGCGACGGACATCGCTTGCGCCGGCCCGTGCGGCGCTCGGCCCCGTCCCTGAGCCGCCAACGCGGAGAAAGCGTGGTGCTGCGCGCGCTGCTGCGCTGGGCCTCGCGGCAGGGCTATCTGAAGACTCCGCCGGAGATCAGCATCAAGGCGCGGCGTTCACCCGACAACCGGCGGCCGAGCTTCGAGCCGCATGAGTTCGCCAAGCTGGAAGCGGTGAGCCTCAGCCGGCTGGTGGACCCCATCATGGAAGGCACCGGCGCGGAGGTGCGGGCCAGCGACCGGCGGAGCTGGCGCATCAAGCGGCTGGATGACCACACCCGGCGTGATCGCACCGTGCTGCACGCGTACGTGATGATCGGCGCGTTCTCGGGCCTGCGCCCCACCGAGATGTACAACCTGACCTGGGGCGACGTGCTGGGCTACCGCGCCGGTCGAGGCAAGAGCGTGGATGATCGCGACATCCGGCTGCAGGTACGAGGCAAGGGCAAGAGCGGCAAGGCCATCCCGCAGAAGGCGGCGATCCCGTGGTTCGACACCCTTTGGATGCTGTTCGAGCGAAGCATGGGCCGAGAGCCAGCTGATTCGGATCCGGTCTTCGCGAGTGAGATGGGCAAGCGCATCACCTCGGTGGCCAACGGCTTCACCGAATTGGTGAAGGCGGCCGGCTTGGAGCGGGATCACCGGGGGATCAAGCGCACACCGTACTCGCTGCGCCACTTCTACATCAGCGAGCAGCTGGCAAACGGGGCCGAGGTTCTTGATGTGGCGCGCAACTGCCGCACATCACTGGCGATGATCGACAAGCATTACGGCCAGGTGCGGCTCGAGCGTGTAGTGGACCGTTTACGGCCTGAGTGGACGCGCGCATGATCAGAGTCACAGTTGGCTAATATTGTTAAAAAACTTAGGACCGGCCCGAACCAGCACCCCGAGCTCCGCCAGCTTAGAAAAGTCCTGCTATCAGATTTCTAACACTCGCCGCTATCGTGCGATGGCCATCGCCGATGAGAGACAAACATACTTCGGCACGTAGTCTCGAACGGCGCATTGGAGCGCCGCCTCCAAGTTTCTCAGCAATGGGCAGAAAGCTACGATTACCAGCTAGGATCCCGCCGCTTTCGCCTGTCATCAAGCCCGTAGAGAGGCAATGATCCGATCAGCTGGTCTGGCGCCTCTGCGGCTTTGTTGCGCTCTTCGACGCCGATGGCGAGCGCTAATTGAATTAATGCTGACCTCGCAATCTTCATCACCCGAAGTGCTTTGGCTTCAAGCGAATCGCTGTCGATCGACAGGCCCAATCCGTTGGTCGCAGGCGCGATGAGCATCAGATCCCATGCCCATCCTTCATGAACTTGCAGGTATTTATGCTCAAGCGCGTTGCGGATGTCATGCAGCTCTCGGGCATCCGCCGCAGTCGTACGCTTCAGCTCGTCATCGAACAGCTCCTTGGACAGCCAATAGAGACCACGCAGCGGCCAGTTAGGACAACTTTCGAAGCTATCCAGCAGGCGTGACTTGCCTTCAGCCATCCAGACATTCTTAAAATTGATGCGGTCAGAGATTTTGCCGAGCTTCCAGACATGGTCGACTAGGAACGCCACCTTGTCGAGCAACGAGTAAGCGATGCGGTAGGCGGCACGGACGCGCTCGGTCGCTAACGAATGCGCCGGGTAGTCGAGCGTATCGAACAACCGCACGCCGCGGTCCGAGAAATGGAGCTTGGTGCTGCTTAAACCTTCGTACAGCATAAAGCGCGCTGAGGCATATTCCTGCTTCATCTGATTGAAGAAGCCGAAGACCGGCGGCGGCGTGACGGCAACAGACCGGTCATCAAAAGACTCCCTGATTGTCGGCAGTACGAGATCATCGATTGCCGCCACCGTGAAAGCGCCGAGATCGTTCAGCGGGCTGAGGAAGAGCCTATGATCAAGGCACCAACGCCGATAGGCTCGCTCGGCCTTGCTGCGCCCAAGGTTAGTGCCATCGAGATCCTGCAAATCGCGTACACGATCCAGATCGACCGCCGCGGCATATTCGGAGGCAGTCGCGGCGAACCGCCGCCGCAGGTCAGCCTGATTATCACCTTCATAAATTGCATCTGGCGTAACCGCTGCCGCCAATCCGTCATGCGCGTGCAGCAGAAGGATCGCCCGTTCACGATCATCCTCCAACAGCCCGCCATAATGTTTGAGGCCCAAGCCGCGGTTCGCTAGCGCCATTGCAAAATTGGGGATGATTCGCAGTGCCGTATCCCAGCCCTCGATCGCGTCGACCAGACGTCCAATGGTGTTAAGCTGGTTGGCGCGATTGGTTAGGATCTGGCAGCGGCGGCCGATGTCGAGCTCGGCAAAGCCGGGATGTGCGGCAGCGCGGGATAACGCCAAGATCTGATGTTCTCGCTCGGCATGCTCCCAGTCCCAAGAACAGCGCTCACCCGCCAGCTCTTCCTTGGCGCTCCAGGCATTCGCGCGGAAATACTCGATGAGAGCGCCTTGCTTGGACTTTAGCTCGCGCTGCGCCAGCTCGTCGAGCAGATAGAGGGCACGTTCGACACCGCGCCCGAACTGTGTGTCGAGTGAAGTGTCGATCAGGATCGCGATATGGTTGAGTGCGGTGTCGGTATCGAGCTTTGCGATAGAACGCTTACGTAACTTTTCCATTTCCGACAAAGCCGGCATACATCATCCCTTCGTCGACGGTCCTTTTCTGGTGTGATGACTTGCCATCAGTCGATCACACAGCGATACGAGCGCCCGCAGTAGAGTTCAGTAGATCGGCTAATTGTTAGCGAAGTAAATCGGGAAGTTCGTAGAGAAGCTTCAGCGCGTCTGACCATCCAACGTCTGAAAACAGGCGCAGGATTTCAACCAGCGCGGCGCGGCGCTTGTCGTCTTCGAAAATTGAGCGGTGGTCAGCAATATAGCGGGTGATCATCCTCACGATGACTGGCGTAGCAAGGCTTTCGTGATGATAGCCTTCACGCGCGGCGGGACCTGTCAGCAGCGCATGGAGCGCGTTGAACACGCCGGTCGGATCACCAGGGATCAGAAATTCGTAGAGTTCGACGAGCTGATGGTGTGTCGAAGGTTCGTGTGAGGCCGCCAGCAAAGTGAGCATCGGGCGATAATCCACCAGGAACCGGTGCATGGTGTCAGCAGACACAAGTCCGACCACCGCCTCGGGACCGTCGGCATGCGCGCCTGAGCCAAAATAGAGCTGGTTCATGAGGCGGCGGATAACCGACTCCGCCGCCTTGTAGGTGGCAATGGCGGCATCGTGCTCAGCGCCCTCGATCGTCCCGCCCGTCACCACAGCATGGCTGACTTTCGCAGCCACCGAGCACGCCTCTAAGATGACCATCGCCGCTTGTTGAGCGCGATCGGCAAGCCCGGCATCACGCTGCTCGCCGCTAGCATAGCGGGCGAAGAACGCGCTACGCAGCATCGACAGAAAAGAGGTCAAGAACTCGCGGTGCGCGGTGGGACTGTGAGCTCCGGTCTTGAGCCATTCGAGCGCGAGCGCCTCTTCCTGCCAGCACCAGAGCTGCGCTGTCAGACCGCCGAGCTGTTCGGCTACCTTGTCGCGGCCGGGCTTGTCGTCGTGCTCAGTCGCTTCGCAGCGAGCCCGCACGATCTCGATGATCGCCTTGCACTTCTCGACATCGTGCCAGGTTAAGCGCCAGACGACATAGTGCAGGAAGGCGCTCAGTACCTCGATGTGCGGCTCGTCGCGCGCGACATGTTCGGCCAGAGCCCACATCTTCCCGAGTGCGATGCGGCTCAGCACCTGCAGGCTTTGCGACGCCTGGAGACGGACCTGCGGCGCCGGATCGGCGAGGATCGCGTCGAACATGTCAACGATCTCGCCATGATCTTTGCCGAACCGGTCAGCAAGCGAGACATAGGCACTGGCCGCATAGACGCGGACCTCCCAATTGCCCCAGCTCAGGCTGGAGTTTTCGTCCTCCTCCCAGGCCCCCGGGAAGCGGCTCGCCCAAAGCCGCCGCAACACTTTGAGCAGTTCCTCGATCGGCGGCATGCCATCGATCCCAGGCACATAGGACTGCGCACTGGCGATACGTTCAACGGCATTACTGACATGGCCCCAGACCGGCTGCTCGACCCTTTCATGCAGCGCATGGGCTTGAGCGTCAAAGAACGCGATCGTCTCCGATACTTTCGCCCAGAGCTCGGCGAGGGACGTGCCGCTACTGCTCGAGGGCGTGCTCTGAACTTTGTCATGGAGCGCCTCGGACAGCGACAACATTTGCGCGTCCACGCCGTCCTCGACGTCGACGCCTTCGTCGGCAAGCAGGCTGCGCGCGGCCCCGCGCGACGAACCCCAGCGCACCGTAACCGACCGCGTCGGCGGATTACCGGTCAATTCGTCCGCCGCCGCAAGTTCCTCGCGCAGCGTACGCATTGGATCAGTCGCGATTGCATCCGCATCGACCAGCGACAGGAAGCGGCGGAGCGTGCGGCGCCACCAGCGCTGCTCAACGTCATCCGCAATTAGATCGATCCGGAGCGCTTCGTTCTCGAACGCAACCCGCTCGGAAAGCAAACGCGACGGATAGACTGCGGCTAAGAAGCGGACGGCATCCCGTACGATGTCGCCATGCATCAGGATCGTGATGTTGCATGCGAACGGCCACAGCAGGTCGGCGACCTCGCGGACGCGCTCGGCGCCGACTCCGAGGATACGAGTCCACACTGCCGGCCCGGCATAGCCGGTCGCGGCCGCATCGACCGTGCCGGCAAAGGCCGCAGGCGAGCAGCTACGCAGATGCGCAACGAGTTGTGCGAGTACATCATCGTCCTGTGTGCTGTGGCGATCCTCTGTGTCATCCCAAGCTTTATATTCATGATCATGACCTAGCAGGTCGAACGGAGCCCGGCCCGGCACGACGACCTGTTCACGTCCGCTGCCCAAAGGCATTGCGCGATTGATGTCACCGAGCGACGCTTCTACGATCGCGCGCGTGCCAAGCGGCGCCGACAACTCCAGTAGGCGCGTGACTCGTCGGCCCAGATCGTACCGGCAGTGCCGGTAATCCTGGCTGCGGTTGGACGAGAGTGGCATAATCCGGCTTGCCTGCCCGCCCATGAACGAGGTGCTAATATCGGTGATGTCGCGAGAGTAGAGCACGCTGTAGATCTCGATCGCGAAATTGGCGTCGGCTTGCGCGATCGGCATGATCTGTTCGGAGAGCCAACTAGCTTCCTTGTCGGCATGGGCCGAGAAATGCGGATCGCGGAGCATCCGGTCGAGCAGTGCTCGTGACGCCTTTGGATCAGACGCGAAGCTCTTGCCGACGAAGCGGATTGCGTTGATCGCCGTCTGCTGCATCAGCGGATCAGCGGCCCAAGCAAAGGCGAGTAGTGCACGCGCGGCACGGCCAAAAACGTCCAGCAGCGCGGGTTCAACAATGTCACTCGCGTCGAACAAGGTGTGGAGCAGGAAGCGTGTCGCGTCGGAAAAGTCGCGCGAGCCTGCCCTGATCGCGGCGTCGGCGACCGTCGCCCAGGCGAGCGCTTCGTCCGGCACGATGCTGCCGGCGGCATCAACCGCCAGGCCGACGAAGCGGGCGAGCCGCGAGAGCATCGTCGCAAGCGCCTCGTCATTCGGCCGAGCCGCGATCAGCTCGACCAGCCCTGCGATATCGGTCGGCGTTGCCACGCGCTCGATAGTGGTGCGCAGCGCGACATTGGCGAGCACCGGATCAACCGCTGGATTGGCGTATATGTCGGCGACCAAGCGCCAGACCTGCGCCTTTCCATCGGCGTCCTGGCGCCACAGCCGCTCAATCGCGAATCGCAGCGCAGGCGCGAGCATGAGCGCGATCGAGCTGTCGCCGCCGAGCTGCAGAATGAGCCGCGCGGGATCGTCCCACTCAAGGAAGAAGCGGCCGGCGACATGGTCGAACAGCACATGATGGGAGAAGCTGACGAGATCGCTAGACTCGGCGAGGACGCCGGTCTGAATGACCGCATCGAGCTGATCGTGCCCGACGACCACCTTGCGCACCGCGAGCCGGCGCCGCACAACCATCGCGCCGACCGTCGCGGCCGCGGCCTGATGCGCCGAGGTACCGACGAGCCGGTGATCCTCATAGGCGTCGATAAGGTCGGACTGGGTGGCAACGGTTCGGATGCTGTCGGGTTTGGCGCCATCGGCGAGCAGTTGCGCGGTAAGCGAGAGATTGAAGACATTGCGCAGCAGGTCGCGCAGCTGGCCGGGCGCGGCGGCAAGCAATGCGCCTACATCGGCGGAAGCGACGCCGGCGGCGTCAAGATCTCCGTCCGCAAGCCGCGGCACCTGGAAATGCCGCACAGTGGCAAGACCGGACTCTGCAAAAGCCAAATCCGGCGGCGAACCGGACATGGCGTCGCGGAACCGCCGACCGTTGCGCAGGTCGAACGTGCGGATCGAAGCGATGACGGTCCAGTTCGGCGCTAAGCCCCCCAGCATCTCAATTAGATGGGCGAAGACGCCTTCCGCCGGACCACCACGCGCGGCATCGAGCGCATCGATGATGAGCAGCTTGCGCCCAGCGCCAGGGGCTGCGGCGAGCACCTCGGTCAGTGGATGCGCCAACCCCAGCTCAGACTGGAGATTGGCGGCAATGGCGACGCCTGGGAAGCGGTCGACCGAGAGAAATACCACCGTATCGCCCGTCGCGCGGTACGCCTGCGCTAGCGTGACCAGCGCACCGGTCTTACCGGCGCCCGGCTCGCCAATGACGATCAGCGAGCCTGTATCAACCGCGGTGCCAAGCGGTCCGTCGCTGGCCCGCGCGATCGGGACGCCGCCGGCGATCGGCAGACACGTGTGTCCGGCGAGACGCGCAAGCTCGGCCTCGGTCACAGCCGACAGGCGCTCCAAATCGGCGGTGTAGTCGGCGGCGCCGATGTCATTGTGGCCAAGCCTGCGAAGCTCGTTTAGCAGGCCGGCGCGATCAGCGGGCGCGCCGCTGCCGATCATGCCGCGGATGATGCTTTTTAACCCGCGCAATGGCGCGTCGCCGGCGGCTTCGGCACCATAGAGCCGTGCGCCGAGTAGGCGCGAGGCTTCACGCCAATTGTCCTCTCCCTCGTTCATCGAAAAGCGCACGATGCGGAACACCCGCGCCATCATCGACAGTTCGACGTCAGTCGGCGGCGTGGCTGAATGCGTCGCCCATGCGGTCTCCGCATGCGTCTGGAATAGGTTAAGTGCCTCGCGCTCTGCTGAAGACCGTCCGGCCTTGGTCATCGTCCAGCTGCCACCAAGATCGAACGCACGACATCCCCGCTCCAGCACGTCGAGCGTGCGCGGCGCATTAACGGCAACCGCGAGGACGGCTCGCACTTTCGCCGGATCGAACGCGATTCCGGCGGCGCGGGCGTTGATCATGAAGGCAACGAGCTGGCTGATTGTCTTGCCGAGTGGGCTTGTGGGACTGGTATCTAACCCGGCACTGGTTTTGCTCTGCAGATCGATGCGGCTGGCGTCGTCCTGATCCAGACGAATGTCGTCGAGCCCGTCACCAGTCTCAAGCTGGATCGATACTGGCAAGGTGGTGTTGGCGAGGCCGAAGCGCCCGCCGACAGGCATCCGCGCTAGCAGATGGGCGGCAAGCCAGGTGCCGACCTCGGCCTGGAAATCCATGCCAGCTTCGGTCGCGCGGCCACCGGCGCGCATTCTAGACGTCGGTGAAGCTTCGATAGCCAAGTGCGTCCCCGAAAAATTCTATCCTCTCTTGGCATGCCATCGCCGTGACACGCCTCACCATGCACGACGGTAGGTGGGCTCGGCAGAACCTTACACTCAAGCCCGTCGACGAGCAGCCCAGATGACGTTCGCTACCGCACCAATCAGGGAAGCCAGCGCGGTGGTGAATGCGGCGAGAGCAGTGATCGTGGCCGCGTCGGTCAGACCGATCTCAAGGTGCATGGGATTGCCTCCAGAGCCAGGCTTCGCTAGGCATCAGATAGAGCATAAGTACCATACGCTCGCGTCGTTCGTCAACGAGCATATGGTCCATATGCTGACGGCTTTTGGAGCGGATCGTGCTTGCCGACCTCATCGTTGACGTTTTTACCGGAAAGCCCACCAGCCGGCTGAAAACCGACGCTGCCGGGAGAGGCCTGCGAGTTGTCAGCATCAAGGACGTTGATGTCAGTATCTCGCCTCTTGAGAGGCTGGAGCAGGTGCGCGTGCCGGACCTCTCCGATCTACAGCGGCTGCAACTTCAACTGAATGACATCGTTGTAACAGCAAGGGGCGCGGTACGGTCTGCCGTCGTTCGCGAGCAGCACGTTGGCTCACTCCCAGGAGCCAATTTGATCGTTGTAAGGCCAAAGCCCCAAATCAACGCTGAAGCTATAGCTGCATACCTCCGCCATCCGAAGATAGAAGAACTGCTGCTTTCAGATTTCGCCGGATCTGTAACTCCAGGTTTTAGCGTGCATGCTTTAAGAAAACTTCCTATAAAACTACCAAGTGTAGATATACTATCAAAACTATCAGACTTATCCGACATAACAGAGAAATATATTGCTGCTATCGAAGCTTCTGTGAAAATGCGGCGCATGATCACCCTTGAAGCAATCTACAGCAACCTCTGGCCGAACGAAGAGGACGGGCTTTGAGCATCGAGCCATCCCTTAGCATCGACGCACTCAGATCCCTTTCATCACGAATCCGCGGATCGGACCGGCTCACCACCGGGCGTCGTATACTCGTGCTTGCAGCTCTTGCGCTTCTAGCAAAAGAGTGTCGACTTGAGTCGCTTTGGAAGGAGATAAGAAGTTCTGCAGTTCACTACGGTGACAGTGCGCAAATTGAAGCGCTTCTATTTAAAGTTGCGGCACTGGTGGAGCATGAGTTCGGATCGCTTGAAGGTATTTTCACACATCACCTTGTGCGAGACATATTGCTTGTGGGCGGCAGCTTACCTGAGCATGTCTCTTCCGCATCAGAATTAACGCAGTTTCCAGAATTCAAGACGATCGAGAAATTCGGCGCATTCTTCGATAGTGCATTGGACGATCTGAGCTTCGGGCCGTCGATATCTGAAACAGCGACACCCAGGCCACTGGCTAGATTGATGGTCGACCTGGCTAGGTGCTTTGAGGGGGCGAAGGTCGCCGACTTTAGCTGCGGTCAAGGAGCTTTGCTGGCGGAAACGGCGCGGAGAAAGCTAGGCTGCTATCTAATCGGGCAGGAGCTCAATTCAGTAGCCGCAAGTCTCGCCACATTGAGACTCTTCCTTCTAGGTTCGAAGGCAAAAATCGTAATCAGCGACGCGCTGCTTGCGCCGCTTCTCACTCCTC
>NZ_JBFULS010000072.1:0-24250 GCF_054049775.1 Methylobacterium sp. P5_C11
TCGCGGCCGCGCCGGGCCTCAGCCCCGGGGCGCGGCGCCCGCGCCGTGCAGCTGGACGAGGGCCGGGGCGAGGACGCTCGCGGCGCTCGCCTGCGGGTCGAGGGGCAGCGCCCGGAAGATCCGCGCGGCGACACCCTCGGCGCCGCCGGCCTTCCGGACGACGTGGGCGGGGGCGGTGGCGAGCACGTGCCGGGTGCCCGCCGCGACCACCGCCGCCCCGAGATCGACGTTCACGGTCCGGCCCCGGGCCGCACCGGCCACGGCGTTCTGGCCGAACTCGGCACCGGCGCGGATCGCGGCCTCGACGCGGTCGCGGGTGAGCAGCGAGGCCGCCCAGGGCGCGACCCGGGCGATGCCGGCGGTCACGGCGGCGGCGGCGAGCGGCACGAGGACGGCCGTGACCGGCTGGAGAAGGCCGACCAGCCAGTCGCCCCAGGGCAGCGTCACGCCGGCGGCGGGCAAGACCCCGGCGGCGGGCAAGACCGCGGCGAGGCCCGAATCCGGACGCGCGACGAGCGGCAGGGCGGCACAGGCGAGGACGAGCCCCGCGCGGATACGGTGCGTCATGGTCGATCTCCGTGGCTGATCGCGCGGCGGACCCGGCCGGCTCGGGATCTGGTTCGGCGGCGCGGGTCAGGCGCGTCCCGGTCGCCCGGCCAACGCCCCCGGATCGGGACCGGCGCGGAGGGCCGCGAGYGCCCGGCGCGCCCAGGCAAGGCGGCTCGCGGCCGCGGCGACGCCCGGGCGCTCGAAGCGCCGGCACACCGTCTCGGTGGCGGCTTCCAGGGTCGGGGCCGCCCGCAGGGCCGCCAGGGCCGGCGCCTCGGTTGTGCGCAGCTCGACGCAGAGATAGCCGTAGCCCGCCTCCGGCGAGGCCGGGTCCAGGCCGCGCGCCCGGCACCAGGCCTCCATGGCGACGCGCCGGGGTCCGGTCCACTGGGCGAGCCCCCACCCACCCCGGGAGCCGGGCACCGCGGGGCGGAGTTCCTGGAGCCGGCCGAACCCGCCGGTCTCGTGGCCGAGATTGCCCAGGAGGCCGGCGGCCTGGACCGCGCTCAGGCCGAGATCGCGCATCAGGCGGGGGCCGAGGCGGCAGCACGCGGCCGCGAAGGCATCCCTGTCGGCAGGACTGGGCATGGGGGGCTCCGCTCGGTGGCGCGCCCGGCACCGCCGGGCTAAGGCGACCGCGCGCGCCCCGGGGCGCGGCGCGGAAGGGGGAAGCGTGGGACGCGGACAGGACCGGCCGCTCGTGTTCATCGGCGACTCGATCACCGCCGCCTGGGGCATCGTCCGGGCGGAGACCTTCGCGCGGCAGGGCTTCGTGGCCCGGGGCGTGCCGGGCCAGACGAGCGGGCAGATCCGCGCCCGGTTCCTCCGGGACACGGCGGGCGCGCGCGGCGTGCATCTCCTGTGCGGAATCAACGACATCGCGGAGATCGGCGGCCCGGTCTCCGACGGCGAGATCCGCGAGAACCTCATGGCCATCGGGCGGATGGCGTTCGAGGCCGGCCTGCCGCTGACCATCGGCACGGTCATGCCGAGCGACTTCTGGGGCTGGCGCCCCGAGCTGCGCCCGGTGGCGCGGATCCGTGCCCTGAACGGCTGGCTGCGCGCCTATTGCGCGGCCGGCGCCGCCGGCCTCGTCGACTACGACGCGCCCCTCGCCACCGAGACGGGAGAGCTCCGACGCGCCTTCACCGAGGACGGCATCCACCTCAACGCGGCGGGCTATGCGGCGATCGAACCCACAATGCTCGCGGCCCTCCTCCCCGCCTGACGGGGCACGCGATTCGTCGGGATGTCCCGGACGCAGGGACGACGAGTCCTCAGGTGCCCACAGCGAGCCAGTAGATCGGAACGGATGCGGCGCCCGTCACCGTGCCGGCCGCCGCGCGGCGGCTGCGGAGCGTGAAGCCGGTCGCCGCGACGTCGCTCACCTGCGCGGCGTGGAGCGCGTCGCCCGCAGCGGTGGCCGGCTGGGTCCAGACGCCCAGGCAGGCACTCGGAAACGCGCGATCGAACGTCACCGCGACATCCGCATCGGCGCCGGTGACGAGCCCCCATTGGAGGGTCAGGCCGCCCGGGAGCTGGACGGACCCGTTGGCGCCGAGCGTCTGCGCACCGATCGCGAGCGGCGTCCCGTCGGCGCGCTGGTAGTGGCGCACGCGCCAGCGGCCCGCCGCGTCCGAGGTCGCGATGCAGGTGTCGTCGGGGGCCGTGACGAGGTCGGCCCGGGTCGGCAGCGCCAGCGTTCCGGCCGCGTGGACCAGGGTCGCGGCCCCGGCGAAGCGCACGAACCGCTCCCGGTCGGCCGCGCGGCCGAAGCTCGCGATCCGCGCCGCGCCGGTGACGAGGACCCGCCGGGTCCCGGTGGCGCCGAGGTCGGTGGTGGGCGCGGCGTCGAGAACGGCCTCGGCCGAGGCGAAATCGATGCCCCCCGTCGTCGCGCAGGCGGTGAGCGCGGTGGCGAAGGCGGACCCGTCCACCGACACCTTCAGGGTGAAGTCGTCGCTCCCGAGGGTCCCGAGCAGCGCCCGGGCCGTGTAGCCGGTCTCGAAGACCAGGGCGGCGTCGCAGGCCGACGCCTTCCTGTTGACGAAGACCCGCATGTCGCCGGAACCCGGCGTGGCGTCGTCCCAGGTCAGCAGGGCGGAATCCGCCTTCAGGGCGAGGCGGTTCGTGGCGTCGGCGCCGGTATTGATCCCGAGGCGATCGACGCTCTGGATCGCCGTCAGCGTCCGGCGGAAGCTCGTCCAGGCCGCGCCATCGAAGACGTAGAGGTCGGCCTCGTCGATCAGGTAGGCGAGCCACCCGGCCCGCGGGACCGCACCGGTCCAGACGCCGTCGGCGTAGCGCACCACCTGACCGGCGAGCCCCGCCCAGGCGCCCCCGGGCTCGGACGCGACCACGAGGTAGCGGTCGCCCTCCGCGGGGCTCGGCGGCGGGGCGGCGAGGTCCTTGTCCAGGCAGGCGAGCTGGACGAGGGCGTCGAGGCGATCGAGCGCCTCGTTGTGGGTGACGTGCTTCTGGGCCTGGCTCGCGGCGATCAGCGGCAGGCCGAGATGGGGCGTGGCGTCGGACATGGGGCGGCTCCCGGGCAGTCAGGCCGAGCGGACGGGGATGCGGGCGCGGCAGGGGAGCCCGGACCCGGCGACGGGGTCGAGCTGCGCCACGGCGACGTCGAGATGCGTCTGGGCCACGCCAAAATCGGCCGCCTCGTCGGCGTAGAGGCAGTGCTGGGCCTCGGACCGGAGCGTGCGCCGGGCCGTGCCATCCGCCGAGAACACCGTCACCGCATAGGCCTCCGGCGCGTCGAGGGGGATCTCAGCGGGCTCCCAGGCGTCCCCGTCGCGGCGCGACCGGCGGATCCAGGAGAGCCGCACGCCCTCGCCGGTCCGCCGCGCTCGGAGATGGACGGGCCGCAGCGGCGTGAGCGCGGCGAGGCCGGCCGTGGCCGTGAGGTCCGTGAAGGCCGGGTCGCCCGGGTCGCTTCCGGCTGGACCGATCCGGTAGCGGAGGCTGCGGCCGACCTCGTCCAGGCGCTCCACCAGCGGCACCACCGCGCCGTCGTCCAGGCGCACGATCAGGCTGCCCGCCGGTCTCGCCCGTCCCGCCGCCGCCTCGCTGCCCCCGAGCCCGCGCAGGAGGCCCGACAACCGGTAGGTGTCGGGTCCAGTGAGCACCGCCTGCGCGGCGCCGAACAGTTCCACGACGCCGTCGGCGCCGAGCAGCGCGAACAGGTTGCCCCCGGCGAGCAGCGCCGCCGTGCCGATCGACGCGAGGGCGCCGCCGCGGCGCAGCGTGACGTCGAGGGTCACGCCCCGCTGGATCCGCCAGAGCGGCCCGGCGGGCAGCGCCGAGAGGGTCCGTCCGAGGCAGGCCGGGTAGTCGACGAGACCGTGGAGGGCGAGCGGGCCTGCCCCCTCGGCACGCCACACCGCCGCCCCGCCGGGCCACGGCTCGGCCGCGACCGCGAGGTACTGCAGGATCGACGGGCTGCCGCGATCCACCGGCAGGTCGAGGGCGAGGGCCAGCGGCGGCCCGGGGAAGACCGGCGGCGCCACATCGGCCTGGGCTCTGCTGCGGGCCAGCCCGCGCCCGGGTCCGGCCCGGGGCGGCACGCCGCTCGCCTCGATCCGGCGGCCCGTGGGCGCATCGTCGATCCGGTCGATCCTGCGCAGCACCGTGCCGCCCGGCACGTCGGCCGGCACGGCCAGGAGGTCGCCGGGCGCCAACTCGACCCGTCGCGGGCTCACGGTGAACAGCGCGGTGTCGCGGGCCGCGATCAGGCGGTCGAGCAACGCCTCGGCCAGTCCGTCGCCGGTCTCGCGGCGGGTGACGATCGCCGCCTCGACCCGGATCTCGCGCCGCCGCTCGCCGGCGGGCCGAACGGCCGCCGCCGCGGCGCGGCGGTAATCCGGGCTCTCGGACTCGGTGATCCCCAGTTCCACGGAGCGCGGCAGGGCGCTCTCCTCGGCCCGGACCTGGCGCAGGACCGGCCGATCCTCCGACAGCCGGACGAGGTCGGCCTCGGCCAGGACCACGGGCCGGTCGCGGCGGGGACCGCGCAGATGCAGGGTCCCGGCCACCGCCGAGACATCGAGGCCGTAGACCTGCGCCAGGGTCTCGAGGGCGCCGCGCGCGGTGAGCGGCCGGTCGATCACGTAGCCGTCGAGATAGGCGGCGGCCTCCACGGAGACCGGCGCGTCGAAGCCGAAATCTTCCAGGATCCGCAGGACCAGCAGGTCGAGGTCGCAGCCCTCGATCCGGCCGGTGATCCAGTGGCCGACGCGCCAGTTGGCCGCGTCGGCCCAGACGCCCCGCACCGCTGGGAAGGCCGGGAAGGGCCGCGCGTCCCAGGCCCAGACGAAGATCCCGTCGGGATCGACCATGCGGCCGCCATAGACCGGCGAGACGGGGTTGTCGGCGTCCCGAAAGCCCGGCCCGGCCGGGTCGAACCGGGCGAGGATGGCCGCGACCCCGCGCAGCTGGATCAGCTCGTCCCGGAGGCCGCGGGATTCCGGCGGGTAGGCGCCCTCGGCTGATTTCGGGTCCGGGAAGACGTTGGGACCGTTGGTGCCCTTGTCCACCGCCGGAACGCCGACCTCGGTGAGCCAGATCGGCTTGCAGCCCGGCACCCAGGCGGTGGGGCGGGTCTCGACGCCGCCGTCGCGCTCGACATGCGGGCTCGACCACCATGCGACGAGGTCCTTGGCCCGGAAGATCCACGGCTTTCCGGCGGCCCCGTCGGTGATCGGCCTGCGTGCCTGGGCGGCGCGGTCGGCCGCGTCGGCGTAGTACCAGTCGAAGGCCTCGCCGGACGCGCCCCGCGCCCTGAGGTAGGCCCGGTCGGCGATGTCGCCCGTCACCGCCAGATCGGCGTGGTCCGGGCCGTCGCGCCAGTCGGAGACGGGCGGGTACCAGTCGATCCCGACGGCGCCGATGTTGGGATCCGTGAAGAGGTCGTCGAGGGGGAAGCGGACCGTGGCGCCCCCCTGGGCGACGTGCGCGCCGTATTCGGTCCAGTCCGCGGCGTAGACCAGCGTCACCTCCGGGCCGAGGCGGGCGCGCACGGCGGCGGCGAGGCCGCGCAGGGCCTGGACGGCCGGATAGCCGGCAGCCCCTCGCACCCGGGTCAGGCCGACCAGCTCGCTGCCGATCACGAAGCCGGCGATCCGGACGCCCGCGTCCGCCCAGCCGGCCGCGAGGTCGGCGTAGTGGAGCACCGCGGCACGGTATCCGCCGGCGAAGAACGCCGCGACCTGGACGTCGGCCGCGCCGGTCCCGTCCGGACTTCCCGGGAGGCCCGGCGCCGGATCGCAGGTGATGCGCCCGCGCCAGGGATAGGCGGGCTGGGCCGCACCTAGGGCATGCGGATCAGGCAGCGTCGTGCCGGCCGGCACGTCCATCATGACGAACGGGTATAGCGACACCGCGAGGCCCCGGCGCGCCAGCTCGGCCACCAGCCGGGTCAGGCCCGCATCCGCGGGGGTCCCGCCGTAGGCCGGGCTGCCGTCCGGCAGGGTCGAAACCGCCTCGGCCCCGTCGCGGGTGATCCCTGCGACGCGCCAATCCTCCGGGAGGGCGCGCTTCTGGGCGCCCTCGACCTTCGGCACCACCCGGCAGGCGCCGGCGCGCAGGTCGGTGCCGAACCACGTTGCCACCACGGCGACCCGGCGCAGGTTCGGGCAGAGCGCCTGGAGGGCGTCGAGGGAGGCGATCACGTCGGTGTCGCGCTGGAGCTGGTGGCGGTTGGCGGCCTCGGTCCGGCCGAGCCCGAGATCCACGGTGACGCGGTCCGGATCGAGGCCGAACTCGCTGGCGCCGGGGATCAGGTCGACGGCGCGCACGCGGCCGAACAGGCCGTTGACCGGGCGGATCACCTCGAAGGCGAATTGCGGGACGCGGTTGCCGAAATCGGCGAGCGGCAGGCGCTCGAACACCACGTAGGCGAGGCCGCGGTAGGCGGGCGCGGTCTCGGCCCCCTCCTTGGCGACGATGAGCGGGTCGGGCGGCTGGTCGGGGCCGCCGGTATGGACCCGCAGGGTCAGGCCGACCTGGTCGATCTCCCTGCCGTCGGCCCAGATCCGGCGGACGCAGGCGATCTCGCCCTCGCACAGGCCGACCGCGAGGTTCGCGAAATAGGCGTAGCGGGTCGTGACGGTCTTCTGACCGCCCAGGCCCTTGGCGGGGGTCGCGGCCCGCTGCACCGTGGTGTTGGCGATCTCCAGCGGACGCGTCGCCCAGATCAGGCTGCCGCCGATCCGCGCCCGGCCGTAGACCCGGGGGATCGGGTCGCCCTAGGTGGAGGTGAGCCCGGCAACGTCGGCGAGCCGCGGCCCCTCGACGAAGCGCGTGTGCGGCCCGGAGCCCGACAGGGCGCCCCCGAGCGCCGAGCCCGCGACCGAGCCGAGCGCCCGGCCGACCAGGCCGCCGATCGGGTCGCCCAGCGCGGTGCCCACCGCCGCGCCGGCCGAGGACAGGATCAGCGTCGCCATGGGGGGCTCCGGGGCCGTCTCGTGCGGCGGCGTTTGCAAATATACAAAAAATTGTATAACCCGATCTCGGTCGCGGCGATTGGGGCAACGCTGTAGGTCGGCAGCCGATAGGCGTCGCGTTCCGCGGGAGCGCACTCGATGACTTGCGGGCTTTTCCTCAGGATGCCCGGCGCGCCGCCGGCTATCAGATCGACCGCGTTCAGTCCGGCCGCGATCCGGACGATTGGAAGCCGATGCCCTCGATCGGTCCGGGCGTCCGGGAAATCCGTATCCGGGAGCCGGGCGGCGCGTTTCGCGTGATCGACGTGGCAAAGTTCTCGGACGCCGTGTTCATTCTGCACTGCTTCCGCAAATCGACGCAGAAGACGGCATCCGCCGACATCGCACTGGCGAAGCAGCGATACGCAGACCTCGTTCGTGAGCTACAATCGTGACGGACAAAACCTTTGACACGATCTGGAATGCCATAGAGGACTCGCCGGCCGAGGCCGCCCACATGCGCATTCGTTCGACCTTGATGATGGCTCTGCGTGATCACATCGAGCGAACGGGCTTGAGCCAGGCAGAGGCGGCGAAGATCTTCGGCGTCACGCAGCCGCGCATCTCGGACCTGATGCGCGGGAAAATAGACCTGTTCGCCATCGACTCGCTGGTCTCAATGCTGACCGCGGCCGGGCTGCAGGTTGAGCTTCGCGTCGCCGCGGCGGCCTGAGCCGACCTCCGGAAACCGGAACACCCCCGTCACGTGCCGCCGCCACCAGTGGGCGAGCGCCACCTCCGTGACGGCCGCGCCGTCGTGGGCGTGGATCATCGCGCCGTCGCCGGTGGCGATGGCGCAGTGGCGGGCCGGGAGGTGGCGGCGGAAGGCGAAGAGCAGCACGTCGCCCGCCCGCGGCGCCGGGACCGCGAGCGCTCCGGGCAGCGCTCCGGGCGCCGGTACCAGATGGCGGGCCGCCGCCTCGGCCAGGGGATCGGTCCCGGGCGCGGCCGACTCGGCCCAGGTGCCCGAATAGGGCGGCGGCACCTCCGGCTCGGCGCCGTAGAGGCCGCGCCAGACCCCGCGCAGCAGCCCGAGGCAGTCGCAGCCCACGCCCCGCAGCGAGGCCTGGTGCCGGTAGGGCGTGCCCAGCCACAGGCGCGCCTCGCCGAGCGCCGCAGCACCGATATCCTGGCCGATCGCCCGCCGCATCGCGCTCATCGGAACAGGCTCCCGCCGTCGAGGAGGGGGTGGGAGCCCGGCACGGCCCGCATCACCGCGTCGTTGCCCGGCATGTGCGGAAAGCCCTGGAAGTTGCGCACGTTGGCGAAGCGGTCGCGGCAGGTGGCGAGGCGCTTGTCGCAGCCGGCCGAGAGGTCGAAGCCGTCGCCGGTCGCGACGGGCCGGGGCGGCGGAGTCCAGAGTTCGACCAGGGGGCCGAGCTGCAGCCGCACATCCGCCGCGTGCCCGGCATTGGACCCCGCCGTCCAGGTGAGCCGCCCGCCCGTGAACAGGCCGTCCGCGAAGGCGCTCGCGAGCGAGACGGACAGCGTCGCCGGCTCGGGCAGGCCCGTCACCCGGCCGGTGGTCGTCCACGGGGCGCGATCCACCCGGCAGCGCGCGTCCCCGAGATCGGCGCCGCAGGTGGCCCGGTAGGTGCGGCCGCGCTCGGCGCCGAGCCGGTGCGTCAGGCCGCGCAGCTCCGCCACGAAGGCGTCGCCCTCCCGGCGCACCTCGCCGATCGTGGCGACGTCGATGAGGAGCCGCGTCCCGGGATCGGACCAGTCGACCAGCCAGGTCTCGACCGCGGCGCCGTCGTAGAGGCCGCCGGCGATGTCCGCCTCGGTGAGGCCGAGGCTGCTGAGCGCCCCGGCCACGTCGCCGCCCGAGACCGCGAAGCCGAGTTCGGCGCTGGCCTCGGCCGCCTCCAGCCCGGTGCGGGCGGCGTGGACGAGACCCGCGACGGTCAGGTCGCGGTCGTGGTCGGTGAAGCCGAGGGCGAGCCCGTCGCGCCGCCGCAGGGACCAGCAGCGGCACAGGGTGGTCACGCCGCCCGCGAGATGGGCCGCGAAGGCCTCCGGGATGTCGCGCATGGCTCCTCCTCAGGGCACGATCTCGACGAGGGGCACCTTCGGGATCTCCCCGGCCGTGAAGGCCGCGAGGTCGATGGTCAGTTCGTCGGTGTCGAAGCGGACCGGCACGTCGAACGCGAAGCCCGCCGTCACGGCGGCCCCCGCGGGCGGCACGTGCCCGGCCGCGAAGGCGACGAGGCCGGTGGTCGGGTCGCACGCGAAGGCGCCGGCCTCGATCTCCCGGCCCGCCACCGCCACCCGGACGCTGCCGGCCACCGGCTTGGCGATCCGGCGGCGGTAGGGGGCGAAGCCAGCGCCATAGGCCTTGACCAGCGGGAACGACGCCGTGGTGCCGTCTCCCGTCCCGAGGAGCTGGTCGAGGGGGCCGATCGGCCGGCCGGGCGGCCCGGAGCGGCAGTCGACCCGGTCGCGGAAGCGGAAGCCGTAGAGCCGCCCGCGCCGCTCCTCGAAGAAGGCGAGCACGGCGTGGAGGGCGTCCAGGCCGCGCATCCCGAACCCGGCCTCGTAGCGGCGGCGGGAATCGGCCCAGCGGCCGTTCCGGTGCTCCCGGCCCGAGGCCAGGGTCACGATCTCGGTGAGCCGCTGCGGGCCACCGCCGGCGCTCAGGGAGACGTCGAGGGGGAACAGCACCTCGTGGAAGTCCGAAGCCATGGCGGTCCTTTCCGGTTCGAGTCGCGACAGGGCCGCGCCGGTCATCCGCGCCACCGCCGTCAGCGCGCGCGCAGCGAAGCGACCCAGGGCAGCGCGACATCGGTGCACGGGGTGCCGCTGGATGGCTCCGCTCCGCTCGCAAAGACGGTCGCGGTGCCCGGCCTCGGCGGGACCCCGCGCGAAGTCGGGGAATGTCGTCGCTACCGGATGCAGGCCGCCGAAAAGAGTCTTGCCGGAAGAGCGAGAAAATAAAAAAATCCGTTCATCGACAAAATACGGCGGTCGGTCGAAGATCTTCATACCGAAACGGATATGTTCTGAAGTCCATCCGTTCAGAACATCTCGGTTCATCGCGCGCTCTGCACGCCGCCTCGCCACCCTGCCAGGGACATCTTCCGATGACCGCCATCGCTCAGCCCCTCCACGCATCAGCCCCCGCCCTCGACATCCGCCGCGTCGCCGGCCGCATCGGCGCCGAGATCCGCGGCGTCGCCCTTTCGGGGGACCTCGACGACGGCACCGTCGCGGCGATCCGGCAGGCGCTGAACACCCACAAGGTCGTGTTCTTCCGCGACCAGGACCTCGACGAGGCCGGGCAGGAAGCCTTCGGCCGGCGCCTCGGCGACCTCGTCCCGCATCCGACCGTGCCCTCCCTCGCCGGCACGGCGGGGGTCCTCGACATCGACGGCAGCCGGGGCGAGCGGGCGAGTTCCTGGCACACCGACGTGACCTTCGTGCCGGCCTACCCGGCGCTCTCGATCCTGCGGGCCGTGACCCTGCCGCCCTACGGCGGCGACACGCTCTGGGCCAACACGGCGGCGGCCTACGCGGACCTGCCCGAGCCCCTGCGCGACCTCGCCGACAGGCTCTGGGCGCTGCACTCCAACGTCTACGACTATGTCGGTGGCCGGGTGAACGTCTCGGAGGCCGGGCGGCGGCGCTACGACGAGGTGTTCACCAAAACCGTGTTCGAGACCGAGCACCCGCTGGTCCACGTCCACCCGGAGACCGGCGAGCGCGCGCTGATCGTCGGGCACTTCATCCAGCGGATCCTGGGGCTCACCACGGCGGATTCGCAGCATCTGCTGGCGATCTTCCACGATTACGCGACCCGGCCCGAGAACACCGTGCGCTGGTCGTGGCGGACGGGCGACGTGGCGATCTGGGACAACCGCGCCACGGTCCACCGGGCGGTGGACGATTACGGCGCGGCGCCCCGCGTGGTGCGCCGCGTGACGATCCAGGGCGTCGCGCCGGTCAGCGTCGACGGCCGCACCAGCCGGGCGCGGGAGACGGAGGCGCGGAAGGCGGCGTGAGCGAAGGCGGGAGCCGGATCCCGGCTCCCCGCCAGGCTCAGGAGGCCGCCTGCGCCCGGCACGCCGATGCTTCGACGGAGATCACGTCGAGCGTGAACGAGCCGTCCGGCTCGATCTCGAAATACGTCGCCGTCTCGCTGGCGGCGCTCCGTTGCAGCGATCGGATCGCCGCGCGGTGGGTCTCGGGCGTCTGCATACGCCCCACCCAGACCGGGTAGTGCATGCGCAGCCGGCGCGACCGCGTGGCCCGCACGCGAAAGCCGGCACGGGTCAGCGCCGCCTGCCACTCGGCGCCCGTGTAGTTGCGGGCGTGCGAGGGATCGCGCAGGACCTCGACGGCCTGGAGATGCGTGTCGAGTGCGGCATGCCCCGGGGACACGACGTCGATGAAGATCGCGGTGGCCCCGTCTCTCAGGACCCGCCGCGCCTGCTTCAGGCCGCCCTCGAAATCGCGCCAGTGATGGGCCGAGAACCGGCAGCCAAGGAAGTCGAAGGCCGCGTCGTCGAACGGCAGGCGCTCGACCGCCGCGACCTGCGTGCCGATGTTCGACAGGCCGCGCTCCCGCGCCGTGCTCGCGACGGCCTCCGTCATCGCCTGCGCGAGATCGACGGCGGTCACGGACCGGGCATGGGGCGCCAGCCGGTAGGCGACGTGCCCGCCACCGGTGCCGAGATCGAGGGCGCGATCGGGCTGCTCGCGGGCGGCGGCCGCCTCCAGGGCGTCGAGATCCGCACCGGCGGCATGAACCGCGCTCGTCACGTAGGCGCGGGCGCGACTGCCGAACTGGTCGGCGACGACGGTCTCGTGGGGTCGGGACATGGATCGTTCTCCTCCGCCCTCGACAGACCCGACCGCTCAACCTGTTACAAGGGACAATCTTATCCTGTTATAAGCGCCACCATGATCACCGACGCGCAGCGCCGCTTGCTGGGACGGTTCGTCCGCTCGCACAGGGAGCGCATCGCCCCCGACCTGCCGGGGCGGCGGCGACGGACGCCCGGCCTGCGGCGCGAGGAACTGGCGGCCCGGGCCGGCATCGGGGTGACGTGGTGCGCCTGGATCGAGCAGGGGCGCGACGTGAGCGTCTCGCCGGGGACGCTGTCCCGCCTGGCGATCGCCCTGGCGCTGACCCCGGCCGAGCGCGCCTACCTGTTCGAGTTGGCCGGCCGCCGCGATCCCGACGCGCCGCCGTCCGTGGCGGCCTCCCCGGCGCCCGAGGCGATCACGGCGCTGGTCGACGCTTTGGCGTGTCCCGCCTACGGTCTGGACCGGCAGTGGAATGCCTGCTGCTGGAACGCGGCGGCGGAACGCCTGTTCGCCGACTGGCTGGGGCACGGACGGCCGAAGAACCTCCTTCGCTACACGTTCCTCGCACCGTCGGCGCGGGACCTGCTGCCGGATTGGCGCGAGCGGGCGCGGCGCGTCCTGGCCGAGTTCCGCGCGGATTACGCCCGCCTGATCGACGATCCCGGCCTGAACGGCCTGATCGCGACGCTGAAAACCGAGTCGGAGTTGTTCGCGTCCGAGTGGGAAGCGCAATCCGTGATGGCGCGGGAGGGCGGCTCGCGGGCCTTCCGGCACCCGGAGGATGGCCCCCTCACCTACACGCAGCACACGTTCAGCCCGGCCGAGCGGCCCGACTACAAGCTCGTCACCCTGGTGCCGTGTGCGCCGCCCGGATAAGGATGCGCGCCGCCGCCCCGGGGGACCCTCACGTCGCCCGCTGGCCGCGCGCCACCGCCCGAGCGAGGCTCGCGGTCACCTGCGCCTCGGAGCGGCGGAAGGCCGCCGGATCGGCGGTCGCGATGTTGACCGTCACGGAGACCGGCCGCGCCGCAGCGCCGCCCGCGGCGACCCCGAGGCGGCCGTCCGGCCCGCGGCCGAGGGGCAGGATCGCCTCCGGGCCGGCCTCGCCCATGAGGCCGGTGCCGCCCGCCATGGGAAAGTAGGTCGGCGCGGCCACGACGCCGCCGGCGGCGAAGGGCTGGACGCGGCCGCCCCGGAACACGCCGCCCCGGGCGAAGCCGGTCTCCGACCCCGCGCCCAGCATCCCGTTGATGAGCCCGGCCACCCCCGCCTGAATTGGCCCGGCCGCCGCCCGCGCCGCCGCGCCGGCGAGGCGCGCCCCGAGGGCGCCGAGCACGCCGTCGAGGCTGCGACCGGATGCGGCCCCGCGGGTCAGAGCCGTGTCGAGGCTCCGGCCGAAACTCTGCGCCAGCCGGTCGAGGGTCTCGAACTGCTTGATCCGCGCGTCGCCCTGCACGTCGGGTTCGATGTCGGCCATCAGGTGTCTCCGGTCGGGTCGGGATGGGCGGCGAGCAGGCGCTCGAAGGCGGCGCGGGTCATCGGCTCCGGACCGGAGCGTCGGCCGAGCGCCGCGGCGAACTCCCGCGGCGTCGCCGACCAGAAGTCGCGCGGGCGCCAGCCCAGCGCGCCGAGGCCGAGGGCCAGGGCGTCGTCCCAGGGGAAGGTGCCCGGGGCCGGACGCGGTGTCGGGACGCCCGCGTCCGGCCCTAGGGAGGGTTTGCCGGACCCGGCGCCTCCCCGAAGGCCGCCGCCAGCACCGCGCCCAGGGCCGTCGAGACGGCATCGAGCCCGCCCGCCAGCGGCAGCCGCGCCACCGCCGCGTCGTCGAGATCGTGGCCGCCGCCCCGCAGGGCGACGCCCAGGAGGGCGATCAGGTCGCGGGCCGAGATGCGCCCGCCCGCGAAGCGCGCGGCCAGCCCCGCGAGGTCGCCGGCCTGGAGCGCCCCCTCCAGCTCGGCGAGCGCCCCGAGGGTGAGGCAGAGGGTGTAGCGCTGCCCGCCGAGGGTGAGCGGCACCTCGCCGCGGATCCGGTTGGCCATGGCCCTCAAGCCGCCGTGAAGGCGAGCGCGCCGCCGGATTCGAGGCTCATGTCGAAGGTCACCTCGCCGGCATGGTCGCCCCGGTATTCCAGGCTCGCGATCTGGAACAGACCCTCCAGGATGCCGAAGGCGGGGATCACGATCTGGAAGGTGTCGATCGCCCCCTCGAAGAAGATCAGCCGCAGGCGGGCATCCGAGGCCTGGTCGCGGAACACGCCGGAGCCCGCGATCGCGGCCCGGCGCACCCCCGCCCCCGCGAGCAGCTCGCGCCAGCGCCCGACGGAATCGGCGTTGGTGACGTCGACGGTCTCGGCGTTGAGGGTGATCTGGCGGCTGCGCAGGCCTGCCACCGCCACGAAGCCCCCCGCGCCGTCACCCGCCCGGATCAGCAGGTCCTTGCCCTTCTGCGCGCCCATCGGGTCCTCCTGTCTCGATAGAGTCGGCGCCCAAGGCGCCTCGCCGGTTCGGAAAGGGCCTTTTCCCGGGCGCATGCAGCGCCAGCGGAATGCGACCCGGGATCCAGCGCGAGACGTCGCGAAGCGTCCACGATTCGTCGCTGCGCGACGATTCCCGTGCTGGTTCCCGGATCAGGTTCCGCTATCGCTCCACCTGTCCGGGAAAGGGGTGCGACGCTTGCGTCGGACCTCTCTCACACAGTCTCGGTGACCGCCTCGACCGTCAGGGTCGCGCGGGCCTCGCCGGTCCGGGCGTCACGGTGGGCCGCGATGGCACGCACCCGCAGGGTGACGAGGCGGCAGCCGGCGAGCGGCATCGCGACGTCCTGAAGCAGCGCCGCCATCCGCTCGGCGGCGTCGAGGGCGGTGCGCACCGAGCCGGGCCGGGCGATCACCACGATCGCGTGGCGGTGCCGGTGGCGCTCGGAGCCGTCGACGGAATCGTCCTGGATCTCGGCATCCCCGAACAGGGCGTAGACCGGGAGCGTGCCCCGGGGCGGCTCGTCGTAGAGCCGGACGCGGCCGCCCAGCAGCGCCGCGAGGGCGGGATCGGCGCCGAAGCGGGCGATCATTCCGGCGCGGAGCGCCAGCAGCGGGCTCGGATCGCTCACGACCGACCCTCCCGCGGCAATTCCTCGACATGGCAGATCCGGTCGCGGTCCCGCGCATCCGGCTCGGTGACGGCCCGGATCGCGAAGCGCCGGGGGCCGGCGGCGAGCCGCATGGTCGGGTCGAGATCCGCCCGGCCCCGCAGGGTCACCCGGTAGGCGCCGAGGGTATCGCAGCGGCCGCCGGCCGGGCGGTCGACCAAGCCGGCCGGGGCCATGGCGCCCCAGAGGACGGGACCGGCGACGTAGCGGCGCAGCACGCCGCCGAACCCGTCGGGCTCCTCCAGGGGGCGTTCGAGCACGAAGCGGCGGCGCCGCGTGCCGAGGGACGGATGTTGGGACGGGGGCGTCATCGGGGAGGCTCCGGAACGCGAGGTCACAGCCGCCTGCGCCGGAAGGGAGCGGCGAGGTCGGCGGCGTCGGTGCGGGCCGCGTCGGGCTCATCGCCGCGGTGCTCGTAGCGGGCGGCGGCGAGCCGCAGGATCGCGAGGCGCAGGGGCGGCGGCAGCGGCGGCCCGTCGCCGCCGTAGCCCGCCGCGACCTCGATCAGGATCGTGCGGCCGCCGGGATCCGGCGCCGCCGGGTCGACCAGCAGCGCCGGTGCCTCGCTCGGGTCGGGGCCGAGGCGGACCAGCCCCGCGTCGAGGTCGGCGACGCCCCCGGGCTCCGCGAAACCGGCGCGGAGGAGCGCGACCAGAGGAGAGAGCGGCAGCCGCACCTGCCCGTCCAGCGGCCAGGCGGCCAGCGCGATCCGGTAGCGGCCCGGCACCAGGATCCGACGGGTCTCGATCTCCAGGCTGGCGCGGGCCGCCGCGATCAGGGCCTGGAGCAGGGCGTCCTCGTCGGCCTCCGCGTCGGACGCGAAGCGCAGGTAGGCGCGCAGGTCCGCCACGGCCACCGGCTCGACGATGGGGGCCTCGATGCGTAACGGGGTCATCGCGCGTCCCTGAGCAGGTGGTCCGATGTCGATCTCGAAGCGCCGCATGTCCCGCCGCCCGGCGCGCCGCCCCTCTCTGGCGCGGGCGCTGACGGCGGCCGTCACCGCGGCCCTGGCGCTGACATCCGTCCCGGCGCGGGCGATCGTCGGCGGCACGGAGGCGCCGGCCGGCGGGGCCGTGATGGTCCTGTCGTCGAAGGGCGGCGTGTGCACCGGCGTGGTGCTCGCCCCCGACACGGTCCTGACCGCCGGCCATTGCCTGGCCGGCGCGCGGGAGCACCGCGTCCATTTCCGCGACGCCGCGGGCGCTCCGGTCCTCGTCGAGGTCGCCGCGCAGGCGCTGCATCCGGGCTACGATGCCGGCGCGGCCGTGGCCCGGCGACGCTCCATTGACCTCGCGCTGCTGCGCACCGCGACGCCCCTGCCGGCGCGCTTCGCACCGGTGACCCTGAGCGCCGCCCCGGCCCGGGCGGGCGAGACCCTGACCCTGTCGGGCTACGGCGCCGCCAAGCCCGGCGACCCGCGCTCCACCGGCACCTTCCGCAGCGTCGCCCTGCCGGTGATCGAGCCCTACGGCCCGAGCCGCATCCTGGTCTGGCTGAAGGGCGCTGGCGGGGGCGCCTGCCAGGGGGATTCCGGCGGCCCGATCGCGGGGCCGGACGGGGCCGTGCTGGCGCTGTCGGCCTGGATCGGCGGGGCCTGCGGCGGCCTCACCCAGGGCGTCCTGGTCGGCCCGCAGCGCGGCTGGATCGACCGCGTCCTCGGTGGCTGGGACCGGCGCGCGCGCTGGACGGAGTAGGGTGTGAACCGAACCAAGCCGTTGCGGCGTTTGCCAGTTTGTGATTCCAGGCGGCTGTTCGCGGCCTGGCGGTGACGATGGCGAACCTGTTCTGGCTCTCGGATGAGCAATGGGCGGTGATCCAACCATTCATGCCGAGGGACCAGCCCGTACCCGAGCGGAAGGACGACCAGCGGATCATATCGGGCATCCTGCACGTCCTCACGTCGGGCGGCCGCTGGCGCGATTGCCCGGCCGCGTTTGGCCCGCACACCACGGTCTACAATCGCTTCAATCGCTGGTCGCGGCGCGGCCTCTGGAAGGCGATGCTGGCCGCACTGGCCAAGGCCGGGTGGGCTGGTGACGCAGCTGCCCTCGACAGCAGCTACGTCCGGGCACACCGCTCCGCCCATGGCGGGAAAGGCGCGCGCGGGCGCAGGCCATCGGCCCGTCGCGCGGTGGCCACACGACCCAGATCCACGCGCTTACCGATGTCCTCTGGCGGCCCGGCGTCCTCCCGCTGACGCCCGGCAACGCCAGCGACGTGATCACCGTCCCGGCGGTGCTGGCCGAGGCACCTGGCCGGATCCGCCGCCTGAGCGCCGACAAGGGCTACGACGCCGACTGGCTGCGCGCTGACCTACGCAAGAGCGGGATCACGCCGGTCATCCAGGGCAAGCGCGGCCCCAAGCGCCGGATCCGCCGTGACAAGTTCCGCTGTCGCGAACGCTGGCGCATCGAGGCGACTCTTAACCGCCTCAACGACTTCAGACGCATTGCCACCCGATACGACACGCTGGCCCGCAACTACGCCTCGGCCCTCGCGCTCGCCGCCGTCATCGCCTTCTGGTGCTAATCGCGTCCAAACCCTAGCGGCCTCCGTAAGCTTCGCCACACTCCAGGCCAAGACGATGCTAGCAACAGCCCCCACCAGCATCGCTGCCAGATACGGAGCGGACGAGGTCGGGCTACCGGACGACCAGTGGTCGGCCATCCGCAGCAGCGGCATGTGGATAATGTAGAGCGGATAAGACAAGGCTCCCAATTCGGTGCAGACAACCGCCACCGCTGCGGACGGCCGGATCACTACGGCCGTCGCGACGAGGCCAGGGCTGACGATCAGGATGCCGAAAGCGTCCAGCCATGGTGTGCCGGTGTCTGGCGGAATGCACAGGACAGCGCACAGGATGACGAACAGCAGAGGGCTCGGGCATGCACCGAGAGAGTCGAGCAATCCCCGGCGCCAGAGCCCTGACGCGCTTAGCCCTGCACCAAAGCCGAACACCCCGCGCAGGAAGCTCGCGGGAAGTGTCGATCCGAGTCCTCCGTTGAGAAGGCTCTGACCCTCAGCAGCTGCCAATAGCAGCAGGCCAGCGCTCGCGATGGTGACGCCGAGCACCACCCTCATGCCTACCCGCGGCGCGCATAGAGCGAAGGCCATGTTCACCACGGCCTCGACCATAAGAGACCAAGACGGACTGTTGAGCAGGAAGACTGGCCGATCGGCGGCGAACGGTACAGGAATGAGGAGGGCACCGCACAGCAGCATGCCAGCCATCCACGCAAGGACAACGGCATCAGGCGCGCCGTCGAGCTTCGCAGCAATGGTGATCATCGCGAGCAAGGTGCCGGCGATGTAGAGGGGATAGAGCCGCGCGAACCGCGTGAGCAGGAAGCGCCTCGGTGACCAACCGGATCTCAGGCGTGAACCGTAGGCTTGGTCGATGACGAAGCCGCTCATCACGAAGAACACGTCGACTGCCAAGGAGCCGTGGCCGAAGAGCCAGTTGGCCTGAATGTACAGACTTACGTGGAACAGCAGGACGCCTATGGCGGCTACGCCGCGAACGCCATCGAGGACGACAAACCGTTGATGCGCCGAAGCCATCCGGCATGCTCGAACGGCAGCGTAAAGATTTTGTGCAGACGCACGATCTGCAGCTTCACCCCGTTCTTAGGTGATCCGAAAGTCCCGGAGCGGCATGGGCGCGAGGAGTCAGCCTGACCGGGTATTTGATACCGCGGTGCGTTTGTGCGGTTGGATATCACCGCGACCTTCAACGGCTTCCAAGGACGACCTCCGCATCGCCACCCGTTACAAAAGGCTCGCCTGCAACGACCCCTCAGCCGTCGCTCTGGCTGCCATCGTCGCGTTCTGGTGCTGATCGAGTCCAGACTCCAGCGTCCGCAGGGAACCTCAGCTTGGCCGCGCCATTGCCTTGCTCTAGGCTCACCGTGACGCCGCGCCTCCGCCCTCGGCGTCACCCACCCGCGCCGACAGCGCCCGGAGTTCCCGATGTCTCCTCGCCCGATCCGAAAGGCCGGCCTTCGCGAGCGCAGCCTGCGCGGCGGCCTGTGGGGCGGATCCGTAAGCGCCGGTTTGATGGGCGTGGCCCTGCTCGGCGGCCTCGTCGCCCTGCTCCCGACGCCGGCGGCGGCGGTGATCAACGGCACGACGACACGGGACCCAAACGGCGCCCGCAGCTTCGCGGTGCGGATCGAGAGCACCGAGGGCGAGATCTGCTCCGGGACGCTCATCGCCCCGGACCTCGTGCTGAGCGCGGCCCATTGCGTGATGCGGCCCGCCGGCTACACGGTGATCAGCGTCGACCGCGGCTTCCGCCAGCAGCGGACGCAGGTGATCGCCGCCACCATGCATCCGGACTTCGTGCCCGGCACGACGCCCGAGGACCAGCCCGGCGTCGACCTCGCGCTGCTCAAGCTCGAACAGCCGCTCGGCACCGACTACGTGCCCCTCGACCCGCGGGGCGCCGCCTCGATCAGCAACGGCGAGCCGGTGGACATCGCGGGCTTCGGCGTGGTGGCCGAAAACCGGCGGAACTCCGCCCGGATCCTGCGGCTCGCCCACCTCGTGTCGATCGGCTCCCTGCAGGTCGCCAACCGGGTGACCGTCGTGACCGACCGGCGGCGGATGGCCGAGACCTCGGGGGCCGGCGCCTGCCTCGGCGATTCCGGCGGCCCGATCCTCACCGGCGGCCCCGGCGGCTACCGGATCGTCGGCGTGGTCAGCTGGTCGAGCGGCGCCCTGCAGCAGGGCGCACGCCGGACGGCCTGCGGCGGCTTCACGGCCGTCACCCCGGTGGCCGAGCATGCCGGCTGGATCGCGTCGCGCTCGGCCGAACTGTCGCGGATCCAGGTCGGCGAGGCGATGCCCCGCGGCAATCGGTCCGACTGGATGGCGCGTCCCGGCCGCCGCCGCTAACGGGACGCACGCAGGCGGCCTCGGCCGCGCCTCCGAGGAGCGCAGCCCGGCACGGAGACCGGGCGCAAGATGGACCCGTCTGGCGCCGCGCGAGACGCATACCACCCCGGGCATCCCGCGCGCCGGCGGGAACCTGAGGCCGGACTGGTGCTTTCGCATCCGAACCTTCCCGGATCACGGAGCGAGACCATGGCCGATACCGGCAAAAGCAACACCCCCCGGGCGCACAAGACCCGCAACGACACCGATTCGAACGCCAAGAAGGTCGCGGTCGAGGCCCTGAACGCCCGCCTGGCGGACGGCATCGACCTCGCCCTGGCGATCAAGCAGGCCCACTGGAACCTCAAGGGCCCGCAATTCATCGGCGTCCACGAGATGCTCGACGGGTTCCGCACCGAACTCGACGACCTGAACGACAAGGTCGCCGAGCGGGCGACGCAGCTCGGCGCCACGGCGCTGGGCTCGACACAGGCGGTGGCCGAGCGGACGAAGCTGCCGCCCTACCCCACCGGTATCTACGCCATCGCCGACCACATCGCCGCGCTGATCGACAGCTATGCCGGCTACGCCAACGCCGTGCGCGACAACATCGACGAGACCGACGAGGCGGGCGATCCCGGCACGGCCGACCTGTTCACCGAGATCTCCCGGGCGGTGGACAAGCACCTGTGGTTCCTCGAGGCCCACGTGCAGGAGCCCACCGGCACCCTGCGCGACGGCAATGCGGACCGCTGAAGCCCTCTCGGCGTCCCGACGACGGCCGGGGATCGAGGCGTCCCCGGCCGCTGCCCGCCTCCGCCCCGGTCGGGGGCGGGCGGCGCCTCAGCCGAACTTCACGAGCTTGATCGCGTCGAAATCCTGCACCCCGCCGCCGACGCGCTTGGTCGTGTAGAACAGCACGTAGGGCTTGGCCGAGTACGGATCCCGCAGCACGCGCATCCCGGTGCGGTCGACCACGAGGTAGCCGCGGCGGAAGTCGCCGAAGGCCACCGACAGGCTGTCCTTCCCGAGATCCGGCATCGCTTCGGCCTCGGTGACGGGGAAGCCGATCAGCGTGGCGGCCCGGCCGGCGGCCAGCGGCGGCTGCCAGAGGTAGTTGCCCTCCGCATCCTTGAACTTCCGGATCGCGCTCTGGGTGCGCCGGTTCATCACGAAGCCGGCGTTCTGCCGGTAGCTCGCCCGCAACCCGTAGACCAAGTCGAAGAGCACGTCCGCCGGGTTGCTCGACGGGAAGGCGCCGGCCGCCCCGGTGGCGACGAAGCCGAGCTTGCCGGGGACCCAGGCGGCGTTGGCGACGGTGTCGTAGCTCAGGAAGCCGCGCGGGCGGCTCGCGCCGTTGCCGGACACGAAGGCGACGCCCTCCTGCTCGGCGAAGGCGGTCTCCACCTCGGCCGAGAGCCACGCGTCGAGATCCACCACGGCATCGTCGAGGAGGGTCTGGGTGGCGGCGGGCATCGCGTAGAGTTCCATGGCGGGGAACGCGATCTCCGACAGGGCCGGCGCGGCGGTCTCGGGCCGCGGGGCCGTCTCGGCGACCCAGCCGGTGACCGGCGCGCCCACCGAGACCGCCCGCTTGTACTGGGATCCGGAGATCTGCTGCACGCTGGCGATCGACCGGATCGGCGAGACCTGGCCGAGGCGGGTCAGGACGGTGCGCTCGATCGTGTCGGGCACGAGGTAGCCGCCATCCGGGCCGGAGCCGGCCGACAGGGCCTTGGCCTCCAGGTGCTTCAGCCCCCCGCTCTCGCCCGCCCGGACGTAGAGGTCGAAGGCGGCCTTGTGCGCGTGCGCCGGCCCGTCCTCCCGGACGGCGGGCTCACCGCGCGGCGGCCGCGCCCGTTCCAGGGCGATCCGGTCGAGGCGGGTACGGGCGGCATCGAGGGCGGCGTCGATCCGGGCGAGCTTCTCCTCGGAGAGCACGTCGGGGCGGAGGCGGCCCTCGATCTGACCGATCCGGGCATCGTTCGTCTCCCGGAACGCCGCGAAGGCGGCGGCGAGATCGTCGAGGGCCGAGCGGACCGGCCCGCCCTCGGGCGTGGCGTCCTTGTTCTCCAGCGCGTGCTGGCCGTTCTTGGTCTCCAGGGCAGTGCTGGCCATCAGGGTGTGGGCATCCATGGGGGACCTCATCGGAGGGAGATTGGACATCAGGGCCGGGCGCCCGGCGGCAGCCCGGCGGACCGTGTCGCCGGGTGGGACGGGGCGATCCGCCGGGCGAGGCCGCGGATCGCGTCGACCAGGGGCGGCTCGGGGGGATCCGGGCTCGCCCGGGCCGACGGCTGCAGCGGGAATGTCACGAGGGAGACCTCCCACAGGTCGACCTGATGGAGGCGGCGCTCGCCGCCCGCGCCCTTCCGCGCCAGCAGCGTGCGGAAGCCGATCGACAGCCCGTCGAGGCCGCCGCCGCGCATCAGCGCGTCGATCTCCCGGGCGCGCTGCACCGCGAGGTTGAGCTGACCGTGGGCGAACAGGCCGCGGGCATCCTCCCGCAGGGCGAGCCAGCGGCCGATCGGCTCGGCGGGATCGTGCTGGAACAGGAGCCTCACGCCGGCCGCGCCCCGCCGGGCGAGGCTCGCCGCGAAGGCCCCCGGCACCACCACGTCGCGGCCGAGGTCGGGCACGCCGAAGACGCTGGCATAGCCGGAGAAGTGGCCGTCCATGGTGGGATCCTCGGGTGCGACGCGGGCTAGAGGGACGGTCCGTGTTGGATGCCACCGGCAGAGGGGGGCGAGGCCCGCGCCACGTCAGGGCGCCGGCTCCCGCGGCCTTTCGGGCGGGTAGCCCACCGCCTCGCGCTTCTCGGCCACCGACAGGAACTCGGCGGCCTGGACCCGGCGCCACAGGGATTCCCGCTCGCCGGCGAGGGCCTCGATCCGGTCGAGGTCCGGCTCCAGGTCGACCGGGCCGAAGGCGGGCTCCAGCCAGCCGGCCAGCGCCTGGGCGGTGCGGGTCGCGAGGGGGATCAGGGTCTGGCGGTAGAGGGCGCGGTTCGCCTCGGCGTAGTTGGCGTGGGTGTTGTCGCCGGCCAGGCCCAGCAGCAGGGGCGGCACCCCGAAGGCCAGGGCGATCTCCCGGGCGGCCGCGTTCTTGGCCTCCACGAAATCCATGTCCCGCGGCGAGAGCGCGAGGGGCTTCCAGTCGAGGCCGCCCTCCAGCAGCAGCGGCCGGCCGGCATTGGCGGCGCCCTGGTAGTTGGCCTCCAGCTCCGCCTTCAGCCGGTCGAATTGCGGCTCGGAGAGCGAGGCACCGGCGAAGATCAGCGCCCCGGAGGGCCGGGCGGCGTTGTCGAGCAGCGCCTTGTTCCAGGCGCTGGCGGCGTTGTGGATGTCCAGCGCCGTGGCGGCCGCCGCGATCGGCGCGAGGCCGCCGGTCTCGTCCTCCGGATGGAACAGCGCCAGCGGCAGGATCGGCGCCACCGCGGCGCCGGGCTCTGGGAGGTCGAACCGGCGGCTGCGGCCGCCCGTAGTGTAGAGGTAGGCCGCCGGCCAGCCGTCCGGACCCGGCAGCATCCGCATACGGCCGGGCCGCAGGGCTTGGAGCGCGGCGATCCGTCCGTCGTCGAGCTCCACCGCCTCCAGGTAGGCCGTCCCGGTGAGCAGGAGGTCGGCGTAGACGGTCTCCAGGAGATGCGTGCCACTCTCCCGGGGGTTGGGTCGCGCCAGCAGCGCCAGCAGGTCGGCCGCCCGCCCGGCGCCGGGACCGGTGGCGATCAGCGGCAGGCTCGCGGTGCTCTCAGCGACGAGGCGCACCGTCCGATGAACCACCGGGTTGGCCTGATAGCCCGCCCGTGCGAGGGCCGCCGGATCGCGGGGCGTCCAGCTGGCCCGGCCCTCGGCGTAGAGGGCGAAGGCCGGGGCCGCGGCGGCCTTGGCGGCGAGCGCCGGGCCGCCGGCGGTGCGGCGCGCCATCCGCGCCAGCCGTTCGAGGAGGGTCGACATGCCGGTCCGATCCTGAGCTATGGTCACGCGATGCAGCCTCGGTCCCACATGCGGTCCCGCGCCGCCCGTCTGGGTGGTGTCGTCGCCTTGGCCCTCGTCCCCTTGGCCCTCGTCCCCTTGGCCCTCGCCCCCTTGGCCCTCGCCCCCTTGGCCCTCGCCCCCTTGGCCCTCGCGGCGTCCGCCCGGGCCGGGGATGCGCCCGGCCCCGCCTGGCCGGAACCGGACGGGACCCTGATCCTCGCCCGCCCCTTCGGCCGTTCGGAGATCAGCCTGCGCCTGTCCCGGCGGGTCGCCGGGGCCGTGGACACCGTGACATGGGACGGCGTCACCTTCCTCGCCGACACGGAACCCGGCGACGCCTTGCAGGCGCGGGCGGAGGTCGAGACCGGCGCCGGATGCCGCCGGGCGAGCGAGGCGGGCGCCCCGCAGGAC
>NZ_JBFULS010000073.1:0-23616 GCF_054049775.1 Methylobacterium sp. P5_C11
GATGAGGGGTCCGGGCGTGGTCTCGGCCATGCCGAGCCCGTCGAGCATCTCGCCGGGCCTCAGCCAGCCGTAATGCTCCACCGCCTGCTGGGCGACGTAGGCGAGCACCGCGTAGGCGCCTCCGAAGGTCACCATCGCCATCTTCGAGAAGAACACCGCGATCTGGGCGAAGACGTCGTCCGGMCCGACGGCGASSMRGATGGCGRCGACCGGCACCAGCCAGATCGCACCCCAGGTCAGCAGTACCCGGAGCGTGTGCCCGGCAGCCGTACGTTCCTGGGGGAGCGCGTGGTCGTCGAGCAGGAAGGGTCCTTCGACGACCTTGCCGCCGGCACCGTGCCCGCCGGCCTTGAACTGCGGCAGTCCGGCCCGGCCGCCGAGATAGCCAATGACGCCGGCCGTCAGCACGATCAGCGGGAAGGGCACATCGAGGAAGAAGATCGCCACGAAGGCCGCCGCCGAGAGACCGATCATGACCGGCCCCTTGAGCGCGCGCTTGCCGATGCGGATCACAGCCTGCAGAACGATGGCGAGCACGGCGGCCTTGAGCCCGAAGAACAGGCCCGCGACGAAGCCGACGTTACCGTAGAGCGCGTAGATCCAGCTCAGCGCCATGATGGCGGCGATGCCGGGCAGGACGAACAGCCCGCCCGCGACGAGGCCGCCGCGCGTGCCGTGCATCAGCCAGCCGACATAGGTCGCGAGCTGCTGCGCCTCGGGTCCCGGCAGGAACGTGCAGAAGTTCAGCGCGTGCAGGAAGCGGTTCTCAGAGATCCAGCGCTTCTCCTCGACCAGGATGCGGTGCATCACCGCGATCTGCCCGGCCGGGCCGCCGAAGGAGAGCGCGGCCACTCGCGCCCAGACCGGCAGCGCATCGACCAGGGTCACGGGCAGCGGTGCTTCCGGGGTAGTCGCGCGTGGCTCCTCCGACACGGTGCGGCGGAGTGTGGCACCGGCCATGTTCAGCGTCTTTCCTTGAGCTTGTTGGTCGGCCAGTTGTGGGCTTCCTCCCTCGCGTCCCGACACCAACGGTAGAAGGCATCGTAGAGGAGCATCCCGGCTTCGAGCTGGGCGAGGTCGTCGGCGTAGATGCGCGACAGGCCGAGAGAGGCGGCGAGCAGTCCGGCCGCCTCCGGCGCGAGATCCGGCCGGGCGGTGTCGGCGCCGCGCACCAGCGTCGCGAGATGCAGGAGCGGCGGCGTGGCGAGACCGAGCTCCTCGACCATGACGTCGAAGGTGCACAGCTCGCCCCGGTGGCTCCAGAAGGCACCCGGATCGTCGATGTCGAAGGCAGCGCCACCAAACCGCTCGGCCACGGCGTTCACCTCGGGCGGCGGCACGAAGAGGAAGGCCGCGTCCGGATCGACGAATCGGCGGATCAGCCAGGGACAGGCGATGCGGTCGATCTTGGGGCGCGCACGGGTAACCCAGACGGTCCGGCCACGCGCGTCGCGTCGCGGCAGCTTCGCTTCCGGCACCAGCGGCAGGCTGGCGGCCTCCCAGGCGTCGAAGCCGCCCTCCAGGGTCTCGGCTGCCACGCCGGCCTGCCGAAGGTAGGCAGCGGCCCCGTGGCTGAGCTCGTGACCGTGCCCGCAAATGATGACTGCGCTGCGGCCGGCGAGGTTGGCGGACCAGTGCGCGATGTCGGCGACGGAGCGCCGGATGCTGCCAGGGATCAGGCGGGGATCGTCGCGGAGGGCGTCTCCCGGCCTGACGTCGACCACGACAGGACAGCCGACGGTGCCGACGAGACGGGCGAGTTTGTCAACGGGGATTGCGGTCGGCGTAGGCATGGCGCGTCCGTGCATCGAGTGCAGATTGGACGCGATTCTTCAGCCGGAGCCTCGTCGGGAGATCGCTTCCCGAGCGTCCATTCATCGCCCTCGGACGAGCGATGTCAAGCGCGCCCGGAGCGGAGTATGCGAAGCCTTTGCCTCACTCAGGTCATTCGGGGCGCCCCGACGGCCAGTGGTGGTGAAGATCGTCGGTGAGTCGGCGTGGGCATGGCTGTGGCCACGCGCCGACGCCAGGTGCGGGTGGGCCGGGTCGAGCGCGGGGTGGGCGTGCTCCACAGTGTCCGGATCGTCGGATGGCCAGGGCCGCGGCGGCAGCGGCGAGTGTGACGATGCCAAGGGTCGCCACCGCCGCGGCCTTCCCGGCCGCGCCCCCAGCCGGCCGGCCAGCGAGTAGGTCACGAGCCAAGCGGCGTACGAGCGCGCGAACTGGGCCGCCCACAGGGCCGGCCGGTCCTCGGGAGACCTAGAGCGCCGGAGCAGGCATCCCGTCGGCGTCTGCGCCGCCGAGTATCCGATGCCGAGAACCAACCACGCCTCCAAGAGGGCGACCCAGCCGACGCCGCGGCTCCAGGACATCTCCGCGAACCCAACCAGGGCGACGCCGAGTAGCGCGGCCTAGGGCCTGTCTGGCATCTTGGATGAGACTTGTGGGTTGTTTCTCTGTTGAGAGGGATGGCTCGTGCAGATTCTGAGTAGACGCACAGTGGGCGGTGCTGAAGCCGTGATCGATGAGCACCGGACGCCAGGTGGCGTCCGGTCCGAGAATGAGCGCGGCCTTGTCGAGGCCGCGCTGTACCAGCTGCGCACGGGTTGCCACTGGCGGGCGGTGCCCGCCGAGATCGCGTCCTGGCAGCGGGCGGCAGAACTGTTTCCGCGTTGGAGCCGGAACGGCACCTGGGCGCGAATCTTCCTCGACCTGCGCGACCGAGGCGAGCCGTTGCTCGATGCCGTCATGCTCGACGGCACCGTCGACTGCTTGTCAGACAGGCCCTAGGACAAGGTCGCCTGACATGCGCTGCGCTCGCCTCCGGCTCGGGGTCCTGCGCTGGTACGCCGCCGCGCGCGGCTATCGGATCTACGCGCTCGCCCTGGTGCTGGCCGTGCCCGACATCCTCGACGCGCTGGCCGGCGTCGATTTCACCGTCCTGCTGCCGCGGGGATGGAAGCGAAGTCGGCTTCGATCCTCACAATCCTGCGCGTCGTGCTGGGCATTGTGATCCGGCGCCTCGCCATGATCGGTCCACCCGCCGGAGGGCCGCGCTGATGCCGTTCCTGTCCCTGATCGGCGGCTTCCTCGTAAAGCTGCCCGGCTCCGGCATCGTCGCGCCGGTGCTCGCCTACCTCAGCAAGCGCTCCGACAACGGGGTGCTGACGAACGGCCAGAACGTGACCGGCGACGTCACGGTCGCCCAAGCGCAACTCACCGCCTACGTCGAGGAGCGGAAGGTCGTAGCGGCGGAGAGGGCGAAGCTCGCCGAGTCGAAGTGGACGGCCTGAATGATCCCGACAGCGTTCGCGCTCTGCATGATCCACTTCGGCGCGATCGTCTTGGACAGCACCTTCAGATTCCACTGGCAGGCGGCGAAGCTCCTGCCGCCTTATGACGAGATGGAATGGTCGATCGTGATGGCCGTGATCGGCGTCGCTCCGCCCGCCCGCCGGATCTTCGGCAAGTAGCCTCCTCCGCTGACCTCACTCCCCTCTTCTGTTCGGGAGAGGGTCGCGAAGGACCGCCATCATGGACACGTCCTTCCTGTCGCCCGGGCCGATCACCTGGGCGCAGCTCGTCGCGCTCGCAGCGTTCCTGTTCGCGCTCGGCAAGGGTGTCGACTGAGTCGTCGGGAAGCTGCGCACAGGCACGAAGGAGGGGGGCTCGCAACACGCGATCGACATGGCTGCGGCCAAGATCGAAATCCGAACCCTCGACGAGAAGCTGAACGCCTTCAAGATCGAGGTGGCGCGGACCTACGTGACCGGCGACGTCATCACCTGCCTGGAGCGGCGCATCGACGACATGGTGATCTCGGTTCGGGACGAAATGAAGGAATCGCGAGAGGCGATGTTGAAGGCCTTCATGCGGCGGCTGTCCGGCTAACCGACGGCCGTAAACATCTGTCAACGCCCTGGGCGCCCTGGCTTCGGCCGGGCGCCTTTCGTCGTTTCACCAGTCGCGCGCGGCAACTGTGGAGTCGGTCAGTGCCTGCCGTATCACTTTCGCCGCCTCGGCCGCTCCATCCGGAGGCAGCCGCTTTGACACGTCGCGGCGACTTCTGTCCGGATGAATGGCGATCAGAGCCACGACCCTATCGGCCGCGTCCAACACTTTCACGGCCTCGGCCTCCGTAACGATCCGGAGCGGGAGTGTCAGACCGAATGGTGGCATTCAAGGTTCTGTGGCGCGGACGACAAGAAGGGTCAGACGCTACCTCAGGTGGTTTTTGCCGTCGAGGCCTAACATGGATTGCTCTCACATATCCCGGCTGGTCATGGTGTCCGCGCAATTTCCGCTATGCAACGCCGGGACGATCTCCAGCGCCTGAGCGACGCTCGCGACTAGCGGGTCGAGCGCCTGCTCAAGCGCGCCTTGACGTGCCGGTATCTCCTGCAGGCAAAGCGGGCTGCGATCCGAGCAACGCCCGGACTTCACCGGCGCGCCCCACGTCGAACGCGACGTCGATCTTCTGATCGGACACCTCGGCGGCCTTGCGCAGCCCGGAGACGGTCGGTGCTTCCTTTAACATTCGGGACTGTGCCGACTCTTGTACGCCGGAAAAACACCTTCTGTTCCGGGGTGTCCGTTATGTCCCGTTCCTGAGGCCTTCGTTTATCCTCAGGTTTTTGGCTGGGGCGCCAGGATTCTCACCTAAGCGCCATCCCGCGTAAGCCGCTGATAACTCGGCATGAAACGGCGTTGCAGCTGCGTTGTCGTACATCGATGTGTTACGGCTTGCAAGCTATCATCGGCCTGAAGTTTCAGTACCTGCTTGGCTCAGCGAGCCTAGGGTAAACGATCGTATTTGGCCGATGAACGAACCCGCTGCGTGGGAGGGTGCGGGTGGTGAGGTCGCGGTAGCGTCCGGACCGTCGCGCGTCGTTTTAGAGGCCTGTCGGCGGCGGGCCGAGCATCGCGGCTCCTTCATCCGAGGAGCCCGACGATGCACGATCTGCTTTCCGCCCCCGCGATCAGCTCGCTGCGCCAACGCCTGATCGAGGAGATGAGCCTCCGCCGGCTCTCGCACGAGACCTAGCGCAACTACCTGCGCGACGTCGGCCGTCTGGCCATCTTCCTCGGACGCCGACCCGGCACGGCCAGCGCGGAGGATCTGCGCCGCTTCCAAGTCGAACAGCGCCAGGCCGGCGTGCCGGCGCCGACCCTCAACGGCATCGTCTCGTCGTTACGCTTCTTCTTCACCCACACACTTGATCGCCCGGATCTGGCGCGCCGGCTCGTCCTTCCGGCTTATCCCCGCACGCTGCCCGTGGTGCTCAGCCGCGAGGAGGTTGGCCGCATGCTCGTCGCCACGATCTGCCTCAAGCACCTGGCGGCCCTGTCGTGGCCTACGGCGGCGGCCTGCGCGTGGCCGAAGTCGCGGCGTAAAAGGTCACGGACATTGACATTCGGCAGATCCTGCCGACCGCGAAGACTACTCTACGCCCATTACTTGATCCACACAATCTGATTCCCTTAAATCGAAGTACTATACTATTTTGAACAGCAGGATAACTGACCTGCGCGGGGGATGATTGTCTTTATAGCCTCAAGATTGGCTCAGAAATCAGGGTTATTACCTTAGAGTCATTCGCCCGTATCTAGGCTTGCGACGAGCTCTATTGAGGCGACAGTTCGAGCGAACGGTCTAACCCTCTCGTCGAGGAAGAGCCCCTGCCCAGATAGTAGCGCCGCTATGCCGACGAACACTTCGGTAACGCATCGAACTCATCGAGCCGGATTGATGCAGTTCGGAGTGTCAGAATGGGCTAATAATCAGTGAAAGATAAAGATCAATTTCACACTCCAGCCCAAAATCTGCCTAAACAAGCCATTTGCTATCGAATTAACTCTCAATTATCGATGCAGGATAGTAACATTTTTACTTTTTGTGAACAACATGAATCGTGTCGGATAGGAGCGAATCATGCCAAACCTTACTTATAGAATCGACCCTGTCGCAAAACTCAATGAGATTCGAGACGGTGTTTTTAGAGCAGTAAGATTCAAAAGAGGTGGGTACCCACATAGATTTTTACTAAGCAAAATTGATGAATGCGGCAGTGATTATGGCGTTTATCGCATTTGCTTCTATTCTAATATGGATTACACTAGATATTCTCTCGAGACAGATTTTCGATCTCAGGGGCCGAGCATTGTACAGAGTGTTTGCATCGATGATGTTCTAGTGGCGGGCTTTAATCAATCCTGGGATGATGGATTTAATGCAGGCCAAGCCTACATGTTTTGGGTGGTCGAAAGATTAGATGGATTGAACGAAAAGTTCAGCAGGGCTGGCATAAGTCTATCTCGTTTTTCTAGGGTAGACATGTAGACGATAGATCATTGCATTAAAAACGAGTTTAGTCTGATGGTATTAAGTTTTTTCCTCGTAGATTGTTTCGATGCTGGCCTTTATGTCGCGGGTGACTATTGTTTTTGGTTGTCTGGCGGTGTTGATCGCGATTCATGGCCTCAATCCGCTGGCGTGAGGTCGAAAACAGTGACCGAGCGACGTCATCTGGGCAAAATTGTCTAAGGACACGATCGAGCACGCTGCCTAACTCTTTCTCAGCGGACCGTTCCTCGTGACCACACTCCTTCGGATTACTGCCGTCGCGCTCCTGACTTTTCTCCTCGCCTACCCGGTTGCGGCGCTCGTTCAGCACGGGCTCGACTCCAATCTCTGGCCGTCCGGCGTCATCATGCCAGGGGACTGGTTCAGTGCCATCGCGACCGGCAGCCTTCGCCTGCCGACTGGTGCTTACTGGGATGCCCTGATTGGGCGATCGAATGCATTCAGCAACGGGGGCTGGACCTACGCCTCTGTGCTGATGGTCGTACCGTTCCTGATCACCATCCTCTACCCGTTCCTGCCCAACCCTTCGAAGCTTAAGCGCGACGCCTCGGGTGTTTTCGGCGACGCACGCTTCGCCAATGCGGCGGAGCGCGGGAATATGCACGAGGGCCTGGAACTTGGCATCGATCCGGAAACCGGCCACGCCGTACGCCTCGCCGTGCAGGGAACGCTCGCCACCATCGCCCCGCCGCGCAAGGGGAAGACTTCAGGCCTACTGATCCCCAACCTTGCCTATCCTGAACCGCAGAGCTGGAGCGGACCGGCCGTCGTCATCGATCCCAAGGGCGAGGTCTTTCGCGCGGTGGCTGCGCGCCGCGCCGCGCTCGGCCGACGCGTTGTTTGTCTCGATCCCCTTGGCTTGGTGAATGGCGAGGACTGCTGGAACCCATTGGAAACGCGCGACCCCGCCGACATCCTCTACCTTCAGCACACGGCGCTTGCTCTCCTTCCAGAAGCGTCAGGCGGTGACGAGGCCTCCGCCTACTTCCGCAACCGCGCCGTCGATCTGATCGCCGGTGCGATGCTGGTCGTCCTCACCCGCGACAAGCGTTCCGTCGCGGCCGTACAGGAGCTTCTCGGTCGGGAAGACATCCTCATCGCGAACCTGCAAGCGCTCGGCCGCCAGCCCGCTGCCCTCGCAGCGCTCGAAATCCTGCAAGCCGATCCGAAAACCAAGGATCCGGTCAAATCGACCGCCATCCAAGCCTTCCAGTGGCTCGCCGACGCGCGCCTGCGCCGGCTCGTCGGCACCAGCACCTTCGACCTGGCCGAACTCTCGACGGGCGCTATCGACCTGTTTGTGGCGGTACCGCCCGAGTACAAGCGCGTGCTCGCGCCGCTGCTGCGCTGGCTCTTGTCCGACCTGTTCACCGCCGTGCGCCGCAACCGGCCAAAGCAGCGTATCGTGGTGTTCATCGACGAGGCTGCCGCGCTCGGCCGCTTCGACGAGATCCTCACCGCGGCGGGCGAACTTCCCGGTTATGGTGCGAGCCTGTGGACCCTCTGGCAGGACCGGGGTCAGATCGTCAGTCTCTACGGTGAGGCCGGTGCCGATGTGCTCCTCAACACCGCCGAGGTGGTCACCGTCTTCGACGTGCCGGCGGTCGACCCGGACGAAAGCGAACGGTGGTCTCGCGCGATCGGACAGTACACCGCGTCGGTCGAGACCCTGAACCGTCCAGCTGAGGGGACGGGCAAAGGCACGAGCAGCTTCGGCCCACAGGGCGCGCCCCTGATGAGCAAGGAAGCTTTGGTGACCCTGCCGTCGAGCGACCTCCTGGTGTTTCCCAACAGCGGCGGGCATGCGCGTCATCCGATGCGGTTGAAGAAGACCGTGGCGCACACTGATCCGCGCTTCCGCCGCCTGATTACCCCCGTGGCCCCCGTCGGACGCGCACGCTGATCCCACTTACCTGTGGTCCGGCGGTCATGGCGCTGTTTTGACGGTGCAGCCACCCTCTAGGTTCAGAGTGGATTGACTTTCGGTCCCGCGCGTTCGGCTCTCGGTTTTGGCCGCGGCTCCGGCCCAGCCGCACGGATTCCGCGCGCCTGCCTTTGAACGAACCTAGTTCGTCAGCGGACTGGTTCGACCCAGTTGGAAGGCACCGAGGCCGTGCCGTAGCCGGTGCGCGGCACCCAGAACCGTAGCGTGACGGTATCGCCAGCCTGGTGAAGGCGGGCATAGCGTTGACCGGCAATGAGGCTGTTGGCCATCATCTGCCCGTCCGCTCCCCTGAACTCGGCGGCGATGTCCTGCGCATACCGGCTGCGAACCCAGAACTCAGGTGTTCGGGCACGCGCGACGAGGGTGACACCAAGGACCGCGGTCAAAGCGAGCGCTGACAGCGTGAGCGGTACAACCCGGTAGGGCAGCCGTGATTGGAACAGGGCCCATCGGCTCGCGGTCGCGGCCTTGATCGGCCGGTGGGCCGGCGCACCGTCCTTCAAACTCTGAAGCAGGCTGCGCCGATCCTCGGGAGTGAGCTTGATCTTGGCATCGCCCAAAGCATCAAAGCGCTGGCGAACCGAGAGGCTGCGCAAACGATCCAAGGTGGCGCGGCTCGCAGCCGCGTCCGCTTCTTCTGCACGCTGGAGATCGGCCTGGGCTGCCGCGATCTGCGTACGCGGCGTAGGAGTCTTCGGCACGATGCGCTTTCTACCCGACGAGCCAGGTGGCCGCCGGCTCGGCCGCCTGCATGGCTTCTAACCGGAACCGGGTGAGGTCTCGCCGGATCCGCGCGCCAAGCGAGAGACCGTGCTTGGCGTTCAACTTGGCCGCATCTAGCTGCGGGATTGACGCCAGGCCGCCGGCCTGCAGGATCTCGACCGCCTTGTCCTCCATCACCTGCTCGGCAAACGAAGATACGGTTGCCTTGTCGGCGATACGGGCGAGCTGCTTCGGGTCGATCTCCCCGCGCAGCCTGTTCTCGATCAGGAAGCGTGCCGCCGCCCAGGGCTTGGCGAGGGTCATGAGCTTGGGGGCCTCGGCCAGCGCACCAGGCTCCGCCGTCACGAGCACGAGAACGCCCATGCTGACGCCGGCCGCCTCAAGATCCGGAGCGAGTTGGCCGAGCAGGGCCAAGAACGAGCCTGAGGTGTTGGCGCCGACATCAACGATGGTGGGCAAGGTGGCGGACACCATCGCGTTGACGACCGAGTCGAACTCGGACCGGGCCGCACGTCCGCCGGTGCGCTCGATCTCCTCGCGGGTGGCGCGCATGGAGAAGAACTGCACCCGCTCACCCAACTCCAGCAGGCGTTGAGAGGCGTCGATCTCGATGATGGGCGCGTCCGGAACGGCTTCGGCCAGCGCGCGGGCGACGATCGACTTGCCGACGCCACCCTTGTCCTGAACCACGAGCAGGATACGAGCCACAGCGATCAATCCTTTTTGGAAGGGGCTGGCTTCAGGAGATCCTGGAGCTTGTCGAGATTCCCGCGCCGGATGGCCTCCTCGGTCTCGGCGGCCTCCGAGGCGGAGGACTTGCGAGGCGCGGTCGGCGCAACGAGATCGGCGGCCAGGTGAAGCCGGCGCTCCGTCCCACGGTCCGGCAACGACGGCAGGAGGTCGGCCCGAGACCGCCGGGTCGACGCGTTTGCAGCGCGGCGCCTTGCCTGCCGGCGCACGCTCGATATGAGGCCGGTGATCTGGCTACCGGTGAGCGGTCGACCGTCCCCGGTCGCATAACCCTGCTTGGTCAGGGCCGCCGCGATGGCGTTCCAGGTCGCCCCACTCGCCTGCAGAGCGGTAAGGGCGTCGAGGTTGTCGCGCACCACGTCCATCAGTCCGGTGGCCGGTCTGCCACCCGGTGCGAGTCCGGCGGACCGTGGCGCGGTGTCGGCAACGTCACGTTCCAGGCGGTGAAGATCTAGGTGCGGCGGCTTCGGCATGGACTAGAGGTAGCACGTGGTCCGTTGCTGTCCCGTGAGAGGGACCACGCCAATGCCGATCTGCGCGGTAAGACCGCGTTAAGGCACAGCAAGGAGCAGCAGCCTGCGGTCTCGGCACAGCAAGGCACGGTAGATGTACGGTAACAGACGCAGCAATAAGAGGGGTATCACACCACACGCACTGAAGTGGTGAAGTGTTAACTATGGAGGCTCACCCGCCTCGCCGATCGACCTCGGACGTGTCAGGCGTCTTGCCCCGCTCCTTGCGCAGCAGGTACGCCGATGGTCGACCAGGTCAAGCTCACCCTCACCTTGGATGCCGCCCTCGCCGCCCGTTTGAGCGCCGCGGCAGCCGGGCAGGGTTGGTCTGCCGAGAGCCTCGCGGCCGAGTGCGTGGCCCAGCATCTGGAAGTCGCGATCCGCCACCGAGTGCTGATCGAGCGCGCCGAGCGGATCGACGCCGCCCTGATGGATATGGCGCAGGCCGTGGGCGAACTCGGCGCACCATTGGCCGGTATCGACCTCACCAAGGTTTGTCGCTACCGCAAGGGCACCGGCGGCTCAGACCCGGCACGATGACCGCCTCGCTGCACCGCCTCGGCGCCGGTTCTGAGGCCGGGCTGTACTACACCAACGACAGCCAGCACGAGGCCCGGCCCGACCGGCGCGACGAGTACTACCTCGCCGACGGCGGTGGGGTATGGTGGAGCTCCGGTGAGACGGTGGTGCGCCACGGCGCGGCGATCGACGCTCGCTCGTTTCGCGATCTCTGCGCCGGGTATCACCCGGTCACCGGCAAGCCGCTGGTGCGCGGCGCCGGCCCGGCGCATTGGGCCGGCCAGGACCTCACCCTCACGCCCGGGAAATCTGTCTCCGTTCTCTGGATGGCCGGTACGCCCGAGCAGCGCGCGGCGATCGAGGCCGCACACTGCGCCGCAGTCGAGCGGGCGCTCGCCTTCGTAGAAGCGGAGGGCCTCGTCAGTGTCCGGACCGGCGCGGGCGGGGTGGAGCGGCACCGCCCGCGTGACTTAATTGTCGCCCGGTTCGAGCACTACACCACCCGTGAGGGTGATCCAAATATTCATACGCACTGTGTATTTATTAATGTTGCCGGATTACCGAATAATGCTGGATCCGGCCGGTACAAATCACAGACCCACCTGACCATTGAGGTCGAGCAACTCTATTCGCACCAAGTATGCGTCGGGGCGGCGTACAGAGCGGCCCTGGCTGAGGACCTGCGGGAGCGGTTCGGCTTGCGCTACCGCGAGGCCGGACGCGGGCAGTGGGAAGTCGCCGGTCTGCCTGAGGCGGTGCTGGCCGCCTTCTCCAAGCGCTCGGAGCAGATCCTCGACTACGCCGGCGCCGGGGCCACGAGCGCGCAGCGCGAGGTCGCCGCGCTCGCCACCCGCCGGGGCAAGCACGAGCTGCCGACCGGCACGGAGCTGGAGGCGCGCTGGCGCGACGAGCTCGCCGCCTGCGCGCTCGATCCCTGGGACGCCGCGCAGCACCCCGAGCACGCCCTTGCGCTCGCGGCCGCCCGCGCGGCGGAACGCGACCCCCCGTTCGACCCACCCGAGATCCCCGGCGATGGCCCGGTGGCACGCGCCGCCTCGGCCCTGTTCCGGCACGAGAGCGTCGTGACGCGCAAGGATCTGCTCCAGCACGCCCTGGAGCTTGCGGGGGTGCAGGGCCTTGGGGTCGGAGTGGTCGCGGCCGAGCTCGCCGAACTGGAGTGGAAGGGCACGCTGCTGCCGCTGGCGGCCGCCGAGCTGGTGCCGGGGGCGAGCGCGTGCTGGACCAGCCCGGGCATCGCCGCATGCGAGGCACTGATGCTGCGCGCCGCCGATCGCCCGCTGGAACGAAGCTGGATCGCCTCCGAGGCGGTGGTGACGGCTCTAGCCCAGGATGGTCGTCTCAGCGCGGAACAGGCCGAGGCCGTGCGCCACGCCGCCGGTCCAGACGGGGTATCGCTGCTCCAGGCTGGCGCGGGCACCGGCAAGACCACGACGGCTGCGGCCCTGGTCGTAGCTGCACACAACTCTCGAATGCGTGTGATCGGCCTGGCGCCATCCTGGGTCGCGGCCCATGAACTCGGTCGATCGACCGGGATCCGGGCGCAGGCGATCGCGCGCTGGCGCCACGACCGCGGCCGGGCGGCCAGGTCGGATGCCGCGCACCAAACCGACGCCGCGGCGCTCGACCGTGGCACCCTGGTGCTGATCGACGAAGCCGGCATGGTCGGCAGCCGCGATCTGGAGGCGGTGTTGAGCGCGGCGCAGGCGGCCGGGGCGAAGGTGGTACTGATCGGCGACCGCAAGCAGTTGGCCTCGGTCGCGGGCGCCAGCGCCCTGCGGGCGGTGGCCGAGGTGGTCGGACGCTCGGCGGTGCTCGGTGAAGTGCGTCGTCAGACCGTGGCGTGGCAGCGAGCCGCCTCGGTGGTGATGGCGCGCGGCGACAGTGAGGCGGGCCTGCGCGCCTACGCGGCCGAGCATCGGGTTGAGCTGGTCGCAGGTGTCGAGGCGGCGCAGGCGCGCGTGATCGTGGCGTGGGCCGAGCAGCGCGCGACCCACGGTGACGACGTACTGATCGTCACCCGGCGCAACGCCGACGCGGCGACGTTGAACGCCCGGGCGCGGGCGGTACTGCGCGCGGAAGGCCGGCTCGGGCCCGACCTGATTACCACGCCGGCGCGCGACCGCGAGGATCGGTTGGTAGCGCTCGCGCTCGCGCTCGGCGATCACCTCCGGTTCGGCGAGAGCCTGCCGCATCTCGGCCTACGCAACGGCACCCGCGCCCGGGTCGAGGCGATCGCAGCGGAGCCGGATGGGAGTGCGCGTCTGCGCTTGGCGTTGGAGGACGGGCGGGTGATCGAGGCGGCGTGGGACGAACTACGGCGTGTCCCCCGGTTCGGCAGTAGGCCGGCACACCCAAAAGTTGTGCACTCTTACGCGGGCACAGCTTACGCGGCGCAGGGCCGGACGTGTTCAGCGGCGGTGGTGTACCTCGGCGTCGGCACCGACGCGCGCGAGGTCTATGTCGGCCTGACCCGGCACCGGCATGAAGCGCGGGTGGTGGTCGAGCGCGACCGGCTCGACGCCTTATGCCGACAACGCCAGGCGGATCCGCGGATGCCGGCAACCGACACGATGGTGCTGGAGCGGTTGTTTCGGGAAGCGCGAGGCTACCGCGAGAAGGCCAACGTGGTGGATTACGCCGCCGACCGGGTCGCGTTCGTGCGCGACGGGGTGCTCGGCCCGCCCGAGCGCGTCGTCCCGGGGATCGACGTCGGCCGGGCGGTGCGCGCGGCACGGGCGCTACGCGAGGCGGCGGCATGGCTCGGGGTCGAACACGTGATCGTGCCGGCCTGGCGCCTGATCGACGCGTACGGGCGTCGGCTGAGCCGCGCGCCGGCCCCGGCGGTCCGCCGCCTGGTGACGCGGCTCGCGCGCCATCTCGGCCGCCCCGATCCGGAACGCGGTCGCGAGCACGGGATCGAGCGGTGAGCGTCGGCCTGAGGGCATGACTGAAGGCGCCTCGGGCGTGGTGTTCCCGACTGACCAGGATCACCCGTAGGGTCCGCGGAGCAGGTCACCCAGCTTACGTTGGAACAGGGTCGTCCAGCAGCGGCGCTTGACCTGACCGACTGGCTTTGGACCGGACTGATTGAGAGGATCAGCCTGGACCAGAGGAGTTAGGGATGAAGCGAGGACAGAGGCCGAGCGCGGAACAGGTCGTGCTGATGTTGCGCCAGATTGAGGTGCAGACGGCGCAAGGCAAGAATTTGGCGCTGATCTGCACTGATCTGCCCCCAATGAAGTGGTCCGCCCTGAGGTATGGCTTTCGGGCCAGTGGAGCTGACCCGGTTTGTGGTCCACGGCCTATGCAAGTTCTCGGACTGTGACAGCTTGGTTGGCGAAGGCTCGGGGCGTCAAGCCGCCCAGGGCCGTATGGGGTCGATCGTTGTTATAGTGGCACCTCCAGTCCTCGATGCGCTCGCGGGCATCGGCCAGCGACAGGAACCACGAAGCGTTCAAGCACTCTGCCCGTAGGCGGCCGTTGAACGACTCGATGTAGGCGTTGTCGGTCGGCTTGCCCGGTCGGGAGAAGTCGATCTCGACCCCGTTCAGGTAGGCCCACTGGTCGAGCATGCGCCCGGCAAACTCCGGTCCATTGTCGACCCGCAGGCTTTTTGGACGACCGCGGAGCTTCACCAGTGCGTCCAGGGCCTCGGTCACTTGGAAGGCGCGGAAGTTTGCTCTCGGTGTGAGCGAGAGCGCCTCTCGCGTATGGCAATCGACCACTGTCAGGATACGGAACGGACGTCCGTCGAACAGGCGATCAGACATGAAGTCCATGGCCCAGACCTCGTTGGGTCCACCGATGGCAGGCCGCCCTTGCCGGTAGCGCCAGGCCCGTTTGCGTTTGGGCAGCTTGGGCCGGATCGACAGTCCCTCGTCACGGTAGATCCGGTAGGTGCGCTTGTGGTTCACCTCCCAGCCTTCCCGCCGCAACAGGATGTGCAGCCTTCGGTAGCCGTAGCGCACCCGTGCGGCAGCGAGTTCCTTCAGCCGCATTCGCAGCGCCACCTGCGAGTCGGAGCGCTTCCTGTAACGCTGGGACGAGCGGCCGAAACCGGTGGCTTGGCAGGCCCGACGCTCGCTGATGTCGTAGGCCACCTGCAGGTGACCGGCGACCTCGCGGCGAGCGGCGGGCCTCACCACTTTCGCTTGAGCACATCCTGCAGCATGGAGCGGTCCAGCGTCAGGTCGGCGACCAGCCGCTTGAGCTTGCTGTTCTCGTCCTCCAGCTGCTTCAGCCGCCGGATCTCCGGCACGCCCATGCCGACGAACGGCTTCTTCCAGCGGTAGAACGTCGGTTCGGACACACCCATCTTCCGGCAGACCTCGTCCACCGTCGCGCCGTTCTCCGCCTGCCGCAGGGCAAAGGCGATCTGTTCGTTCGTGAAGCGTTTGCGAGGCATGGCATCCACCCTCCTTCAGGGTTCAGGATGCCCGAAAAACTTGCGCTCGACGCGGACCAGTTTGCTGGGTCAGGGTCAAGCGGCAGAAGAACGACATGGCCGACGCTGAGGCGCTTCTCGCGAGGCGGCGCAGCGGCCGACGATGCGGTTCGTTCAGGGCAAGAGCGCGCAGGCCCAGGCCTCCGCAGTGGTGTTCCGTACGCGCGACCTGCTCGTGCGTCAGCGGACCCAATTGATCAATGCACTGCGCGGGCACCTCACGGAGTTCGGGTACGTCGTTCGCCAAGGTGTCGGGCACGTCGGCAAGCTCGTGGCGATCGTCCGCGACCCAACATCCGACGTGCCGGCCGAGGCACGGCCGGTCCTGGCCATCATTGCGGGCAGCTTGGAGGCGCTCCAGGCGCAGATCGCACTTCTGGACCGCGAGATCGCCCAACGCGCGAAGGACGATGCCGTGGCCAAGCGGCTGATGACGATACCAGGTGTCGGCCCGGTGATCGCGACCGCACTCGTGGCTCTGGCACCGGCCGCCAGTACCTTCCGCCGCGGGCGCGACTTTGCGGCTTGGCTCGGTCTCGTCCCGCGGCCGCCACTCCAGCGGCGGCAAGGAGCGGCTGGGGCGAACGACCAAGATGGGCGAGCGCAGCTTGCGACGGTTGCTGATCCTGGGCGCGAGCTCTGCGACCAAGGTCGCGGCGCGTGATCCCGACAAAGCTGGGGCATGGTTGGCCGGCATGCTGTCGCGCAAGCCGCGCATGCTGATCACCGTCGCCCTGGCGAACAAGATGGCGCGGATCGTCTGGGCCTTGATGACCCATGGCGGCTCCTACAGAGCTTCGGCCACGGCGTGATCGCCACGGCCTGAGGCGTCAGGGAGGCAGGGAAGGTCAGTCGAGAGGTATGGCGCAACGGTCAGAAGACGGGGTCGGGAGAACCAGTGAATGTCCAGGCGCCTCGAGCGCGCAAAAGCGAGCGCGCAAAAGCGATTTGGACCCGATCCGCGATCTCCATACAGGCCAGCAGCCGTGAGGATGGCTGCATCAACAGGCCGGACACACGGAAGCACCTGAACCTGCGCGCACAGATCTCTCAAACACCCCCTTGAATCCGATGGAGCGTCCACACACGGACATGGCGGCGGCGATCGATGCAGACACAGATCACACATCAGCCAGCATCCAGTTGAACTGCATCCCCGACAACCCGAAATCCACATCAGACGGATCAATCCTTACGATTGAACTCTGCCTTGGAACTCCGATCAGCATGCCGCTCGATCGGGTCGGGCCGCGGCGCGACGGACCGTCGAGCGCGCGGCCTCGATCGCCACCGTGGCGGCGCCGAGCAGCCGCGGCTCCGTCGGTCTGTTCAGGGCGTGACGGGCGATGCTCGCCGCGAGGTCGTCGACCTCCCCCGCGATGGCGTCCAGACGGTTCCGGTCGGTCTCCCGCCGGGCGGTCGAGCGGAGTGCGAGCAGGCGCGTCGTCGCGACCTCGATCCGCTGCCGCCGGATGCGCCCGAGGCGCTGCCGCATCCACGCGATGGTCGAGCAGACGCCGCCGCCCAGGATGGCCACGAGATAGATCCAGCTCTCATAGCGCTCGATGAAGGTCTCCTGCTCACGCTCGTAATAGTCGATGGCGCCCGGATGAATGGGCAGGCGGGCGGTGGTGGCGTCCGCCGTGTCCTCATAGGCCGGATAGGTGAGCGCCTCGGCGGCCGGTACGGTCTCGGCCAAAGCCGCGCGCATCTCGAACAGATGCTGCGTGATCTCGGCTGCGACGCTGCGCGACAGGCTGGCGCGCGCCATCAACCGGTAGGACGAGCCGACCGTCGCGACATCCTCGGCTGGCAGGCGTGGATTGCCACTGAACAGCCCGGCGGGCACCGTGACCGACTGGAGGCGCGGCCAGCGTGCCAGCACCGCGGCGGTGTCAGGCACGCCGACTAACGCGACCGTACCGTCCCCGCTCGCCGCCCGGACGAAGCCGATCAAGCGCCGCGCTGCCGGAAGCGTGGGCGTCGTCACGAGCGCCATCGCGTCGATGCGCCCGTCGCCGAATGCGGAGGTCACGTCCGCTTCCTCGAGCGGCACAAGGAGAACGGCCTGCGGCGGAACAGGGCCGTTCGGAGCGTCGGTGAGAGGTTCCAGCCCGTCGCGGGTGATCAGGTCCCGCAGAAGCATCCTGTCTGCGTCCCGGCTCGCCAGCATGCCCAGCCGCTTACCCGCCAGATCCGGGATGCTCCCGATGCCGGATGCCGCTGGCGCCGCCGCGAAGGCCGCGAGCTCCCGGAGGATCGCGAGGGTCAACCCGTTCCCGGGCATTGCCACGTCCGGTCGGACCACCGCCAGATCCGCCTTGCCGGTTCTGAGCGCCTCCGCGCTCTCGCGTACCCCAGGGAAGTCCAAAATCCTGAGTTGGACGCCGGTTTTCCTGCGGGCGAGCTCGCCCGCGTAGGCCCGCAGCAAGTCCGGCTCGGTTCCGCCATTCGGGGCGACCGCAAGGGTCAGGGTCGTGGCGCGGGTGAAATAGAACCCCGCTGCCGCGGTGGCGACGAGGACGAGCACCAATCCGAGGGTGAGCCATGCCTCACGACCGACTGGAAACGCCGATTTGCGCATGCCTACTCCCGGCCCTCAGCCGCTCGACGTGTCCGTTGCGCTCTGCCGGGCGAGCGGCCCCGGATCGCGATGGCGTGCCATCATGATCGACTGTTGTCCTGGCGCGTGCTCAAGTATCATCGATTCCGGGGGAACGACATGCTGGCGCAACTCGCGATCGGCGCGCTCGGGAGCGTGTGCAGCATCACGATCCACGCCTTCATGATGACCATCATCCTGAAGGTGGTTCGTGTGCACGGCGCCATCCGCGGCTACAGCAGCGTGACCCTCTGGCGCATCATGTCGTCAGCCGTGTGCGTCATTATGGCGGCGCATACTGTTGAAGTTGCAATCTGGGCCGCGATCTACAAAGTGATCCGCATAGCGCCAGCAGGATCCGACTTTCTGTACTTCGCGTTCGTCAATTATACAACGCTCGGCTACGGAGACATCGTTCCAGCCGAACGCTGGCGCCTCCTCGGCCCGGTTGCTGCAATGAACGGGATCCTGCTGTTCGGCTGGTCGACGGCTGTGATCTTCGAGATCCTGCGACGAACCCTGGCCCTCATGGAGAGAGATGCGTTCTGAGGCCACGTCCCGTATGTCCAGCTTCCGGGCGCCGTCCGGCGTCGATCTTTCAGAGCCGATCCGAGAAACAGATCAGACATCGTTGCGTCTTCACCCCGCAACCCTCTCCCGAACGGTGCTACAGTCAGTTTTGTGCCCTGGCTGAATACGGGGGTTCCGATGAGAGATCCCGGCAAGGCGCTTCGAACCGACTGGAAACGTGTGCCGCCAGATCTCGGCCGCGACGTCGTGGCGGGGCTCACGGCCGCGACCGTGGTCCTGCCGAAGGCGATGGCCTATGCCACGGTGGCCGGACTGCCGGTGTCAGTGGGGCTCTACACCGCCTTCGTGCCGCCGCTCATCTACGGATTGCTGGGCTCGTCGCGCGTCCTCAGCGTGAGTTCAACGACGACGCTGGCTATCCTGACCGGAGCCGAGCTCGGCAACGTGGCCCCGGACGGCGATCCGGCGAGACTTGCGGTCGCCGCAGCGACGTTGACGGCCCTCGTAGGCGCGCTGCTTCTGGCGGCACGGCTCCTCAAGCTGGGCTTCGTCGCAAGCTTCATCTCCGTGCCGGTGCTCACGGGTTTCAAGACCGGCATCGGTCTCGTGATCCTGCTGGACCAAGCGCCCAAGCTCATCGGGCTGCATATCGCGAAGCAGTCGTTCTTCACCGATCTGGCGAGCGTCGTCCGCCACCTCCCCGAGATCTCACTGCCAACCTTGGCCGTCGGTGGCACGACGCTGGCCATCCTCATCGGCATGGAACGGTTGAAGCCGCACTCGCCGGCGCCCCTGGTCGTGGCCGCCGCCGCGATCGCCGCCTCGTGGGTGCTGGACCTCGGCGCGCGGGGCGTCTCCACAGTTGGGCCGATCCCGCAGGGCCTGCCGTCCCTGACCGTGCCCGATCCCGGACTCGTCCTCGCGCTCCTGCCGGGCGCGGTCGGGATCGCCCTGATGAGCTTCACGGAGAGCATCGCGGCGGCACGGGCCTTCGTCGGCCCCGGCGATCCACCTGTCGATGCCAACCGCGAACTGGTCGCGACCGGATCGGCAAACCTGGGCGGAGCCCTGCTCGGCGCCATGCCGGCCGGCGGCGGAACCTCGCAGACGAGCGTCGTTCGCGCCGCCGGCGGCCGGACGCAGGCGACCTCGCTCGCGACCGCCGCCGCCGCCCTCGCCACGATGCTGCTCCTCGCCGGGATCCTCGCCCTCCTGCCGCAGGCGACCCTCGCGGCGATCGTCATCGTGTTCTCGGCCAGCCTGATCCAGCCGGCGGAGTTCCGCGCCATCTATGCGGTCCGATGCATGGAGTTTCGCTGGGCCGTCGCGGCGGCAATCGGCGTCCTCGCCTTCGGGACGCTCCAGGGCATCGTCGTGGCCATCGTCGTCTCGTTCCTGGGCCTCGCCCTCCAGACGGCTCAGCCCCGTATCTCGATCATCGTCCGTAAGCCCGGGGCCGACGTCCTGCGTCCACAGTCACCCAACCATCCCGAGGATGAGACCATCAACGGGCTTCTGATCCTCCGTCCGGAGGGCCGCCTGTATTTCGCGAACGCCCAGACCGTAGGGGAGCGGATACGGGCGCTGGCGGAGGAGCACAAGCCGCGCGTCGTCGCCCTCGACCTCAGCCGCGTGCCCGACATCGAGTATTCTGCGCTTCAGATGCTGCAGGACGGCGTACGGTCCGCTGCCGTGAGCGTCTGGCTCGTGGGCTGCAATCCGGACGTGCTCCGGATGGTGCGGTGCGCGGGCCTGGACCGGGGACTCGGCCCGGACCGCCTGTTGTTCAACGCCCGTACGGCCATTGCACGCTACGGGGCGCTCCGGACGGCCACGGCACCGTCGACGGAACCCTGAGCGGCAGCGCGGCCGGCGCCGGCGCCCGCTCCTGCGTGACCGCTCTTGGGTGACCGCTCCGGTGCCTAATAATCGTACCCGACGCGCGTGCGCTGGCGGACATATGGGTCTGGGATATCGGGCGTCGCGACCATCACCGCCCCCGGCGCCGGATCGAACGGCATTGCGGCGGCGCTGAAGGCGATGAACCCGGCCGCAGCCCGAACGCCGTCGGGCTGACGGGGATCCCGGGAGATCAGCTCTGCCTCCCGAGACAAGCGGAGATTGCAGAGCCGGGACGACAATCCGCCCTCGGGCGTCCACGCAACATGGCGTGCACAGGCGCGATCCAGCGCGTCGACGGGCCGAAGCGGCGCGCGGTTGCCGAGGCCGCAATAGTTGCCGTGCACGAGGAGCCGCGGCGCACTCGTGAAGTCCTGCGATTGCGCCTGTGCGGACGACAGTCCGGCAACCGCGAGACATAAGACAGCGATCCTGATGCGCATGACCAACGCCCCATTAAATCACTTGACGGGATGGTGCGGAACGCCGGAAGTCGGCGTCCTTGGCTCGCGAACGACGCTCTTGCGGCCGCCCTCAATTCGGGAGGCAGACACCGGCATAGGCGTCTCAGTAATGGTGAGGACCGCATCCGCCGGACGTCGTTCCGTGGTAGCCTGCTGCCGCTGCGGCACCCACGCCCGCGGCGGCCAGCCCGTAGCCATACGGACGATAGCGATAGCCGTAGGCGCCGTATCCCGGACGACCGTAACGGCCATAGGCTCCGCGATAGGCCTAGCCACCGCCGTAACGGCCGACACCACCTCGGTAGGCGTGACGGCCATGGTAACCACCGCGGAAGCCCGCGACCCCACCGCCATGAAAGCCGCCGGCCCGGAAGCCACCGCCGCGAAAGCCGCGCGCCTCAGCAGCGGCGCTGGTGAGGATCAGCGCGGCGGCGGAGGCAGTGATGGTGAAGCGCTTCATGGGATAGACTCCTCCATGTTTACGGAACGTCCAGCACAGCTTGGTCGCAGGCCAGAGCAGAAAATATTCGTCAGCCGTTCAACCAGTTCGATTCGAATTGTAGTCTCGGTTCGCCCCATGGACTTGATCGAAAGGGACAGTTGCGGGTGTTCCAGTACAGAGTCGCTCATTGTCGCTCACTGCGTCAAATTGAATAGTGATCTAAACTCCACGTCGCTCGAAACCGAATCCCGGAATGTTAGCGCAACAAAACAAATATAATCTTAAAATCAATGCCCATGGCTTAATATAATACAATAATATTTTGGAATCATATCGACTAATTTAATGTATTGCCAATCTGATGGACTGAAGTGACGTCCTGCTGCGCGATCGCGCGGGACAAGCGGCTCTGAATTGCAATGCGTCGCCGCATCGGTGGTTCTTGCAATCGGGCGACCTTTCCAGGTCAGGCAGGAGGGCAGGATGATGCGCACGCCCACTGGTTCGACGGTCGGCCGCAGCGCCGCGTCGGCGGCCACCTGGCGACACCTTGGACGCCGCCTGCACGGAGAGGCGAAACGCATCGCCGCGATCTTCGCCTATCTCTGAATCGTGTTCGGGGTTTTGGTGCTCCACGAGGCGGTGGTGCTATCGCGGCACGGCCTGAGCTCCCACTTCTACGGCCTCGCCTTCGTCAATGCCTGGATCCTGGCCAAGGTGATGCTTGTGGCGGAGGGGCTCGACGCCCGTCCGCACTTCCAGGGCCGGCCGTTGGCCCTGCCCATCGCGCTACGGTCTGCCGGTTTTGCCGTGCTTCTGGTCTGCGCCTACGCCGTGGAAGAGACCTTGATCAACCTCTGGAAAGGGCACAGGCTGGTCGAAGCCCTGCCAGCGGTCGGCGGCGGCGTGCGCGGCCTCGCGGTCATGACGGTGATCATGGCCATCGCGCTCGTACCCTACTTTGCGTGGCGTGAGCTTGGCCGCGTGCTCGGCCGCGAAAAGCTGAAGGCGCTGATGCTCTCGAGCCACGAGGTATCACCCGGGACCTGATCGTTCCGAGTGGGACGGCCAACTGTCCCGTCCGATCAAGCCGGGCAGACGCAATCTGCAAGAATGAGGGGAGATTTTTCGGACGAGGGACGGTCATGTTCCGCTGGTCTCGTTGTCTCTTCATCCTCGCTCTGCTGACCGCAGGATCGCATTCCGCCGACGCGGAGACGGCTCCCGCCGCAGCCCTCCCGGTCGGCACCGTCGCCGCGCAGAAGAAGGCCATCGACACGGCGCTCGACTTTGTCGGCCGGGTGGAGGCCGTGAGCCGCGTCGAGGTGCGGGCGCGAGTCACAGGGTACCTCGACGCGGTCCTGTTCAAGGAGGGCGAACTCGTGCGAGACGGCGCTCCCCTCTACCGGATCGAGCCGGACCTCTTCGAAGCCGCCGTGCGTCAAGCGGAGGGGGCGCTGGAGCGTACTCGCGCGGCCGAGACGCTCGCGGCGATCCAACTCCAGCGCGCGCAGGATCTCCTCGACCGCAACTCCGGCACCGTGGTCGCGCGGGACCAGGCGCGCGCGGCCCTCGAACAGTCGCAAGGCGCGGTGATGGGCGACGAGGCGAGCCTGAAAACGGCGCAGATCAACCTCGCCTACACGAAGATCCTGTCCCCGATCGCCGGTCGTATCGGGCGGACCAGCGTCACGAAGGGCAACGTGGTCGGACCGGACAGCGGGGTGCTCACCTCCATCGTGAGCCAGGATCCGATGTACGTCTCCTTCCCGGTCAGCCAGCGCGAGTTTCTCCGGGTGCAGCAGGGCGGTGCTCCACTGGACCGGAGCAAGATCGCCGTACAGATCCTGTTTTCCGATGGCTCGGCATACGACCAGATCGGCCGGGTCAACTTCGTGAACATCAGCGTCGACCGCGCCACCGACACGGTGCTGGTGCGCGCCAGTATGCCGAACCCCGCCGGCACCCTGCGGGACGGCCAGCTCGTCAAGGTCGCGCTGCAGACCGGGGCGCCGGTGGAGAAGGTGGTGGTGCCCCAGGCTGCCCTCATCGCCGACCAGGGCGGCGTCTACGTCTTCGTCGTCGAGGACGGGCGGGCCGTGATCCGGCGGGTCAAGCTGGGCTCCGGCGGCACCGGACCGGATGCCATCGTCGACGAGGGCCTGTCCGGCGGGGAACTCGTCATCGTCGAGGGCCTGCAGCGGGTGCGGCCCGGGATCGCCGTGCGGGCGAACCCGATCGCCCAGTCGGCAAGCGGGATCTGAGGCCATGCTGTCCGCGATCTTCGTCGACCGCCCGCGCCTAGCAATCGTCATCGCGATCGTCACGTCGATCGCCGGTGCCCTGGCGCTGTTCACCATTCCGGTGGCGCAATACCCCGACATCGTGCCGCCTCAGGTC